>JAKBCG010000122.1 GCA_021808035.1 Pseudomonadota bacterium | reverse complement strand
CGCGCTCGGCCGCGCGCGCGACCCGGACCTTCACCGTCTCGCTGGTGCGCGCGGGCTTCAGCCGTTCCCCGCCGGGGCGGGAGATCCGGAAGAAGCGGAACAGCGAGCGCTCCTGCGTGTGCTCGGCGATGTAGGTTCCCTTGCCCTGGCGCCGCTCGAGCAATTTCTCCGCGGTCAGCGCGTCGAGCACCTTGCGCACCGTGCCCTGGCTCACGCCGAGCTCCTTCGCCAGGCTCTGCTCGCTCGGCAAGGCCTCGCCGGGCCGCCATGCGCCTTGGACGACCCGGTTCACGAGGATGTCATAGACCTGTCGGTACAGCGGGCGATAGCCCGGCGTCTGGGGCACGCGAGTCTCCATGGCGGATGGCGGGACACTACGATGAACGCGGCGGACCTGTCCATCCCGCGGGCCCACGGGAGGGTCCCCGGGTGCTTGCGGGGTCGCTGATGTCTTATATAAGATATATGATTAATCCGTTTCCAGGCAAGACCGGCGCCTCGGAGGGCTGATACGATGCCGTTGATCGAACAGGCGGGCGGGTTCGACGTCGTGATCGACGGCATCACGCTGCTGCGCCACCGCCGGGACGCGCCCTGCGCGTACGCCGGCGCCGGCGAGCCGGACGTGCGGATGAACAAGGGGAACTTCCGGATCGACGACTATGTCGTCGCGCGGGTGCCGCTGGTCGATGCGCGGATCCGGAGGGGAGCCGATGGCGCGGAGGTCACGCTGTCGGCCGCGGGCGCCGCGGAGCCGGCGATCGTGTTGCGCATCGAGGAGTCGGCGCACCGGCTCCAGTTCTCGTGGCGCTGCGAAACGGCGGGCGTGAACCGCTTCTGGCTGCGCATCGCCGCGAACCCGGACGAACGGATCTGGGGCGGCGGCGAACAGTTGTCGTATTTCGACCTGCGCGGACGCCGCTTCCCGATGTGGACCTCGGAGCCGGGCGTCGGGCGCGACAAGTCGACCCGGATCACGTTCGAGGCCGATCGTCTCAACGGCGGCGGCGGTGATTACTACACGACGAACTATCCTCAGCCGACCTACCTGTCCTCGCATCGATACGCGCTGCACGTCGAGACCACGGCGTTCTCGGCGTTCGACTTTCGTCACGCGGAATTCCACGAGATCGAGGTCTGGGAGGTGCCGGCGCGCATCGAGGTGTGGCGCGCGGCGCATTTCCTCGACCTGGTCGAGATCCTGTCGACGCGTTTCGGGCGGCAGCCCCGTCTGCCGGAGTGGGTGCTGCGCGGCGCGATCATCGGCTTGAAGGACGGATCGCGCAGCTTCGAACGGCTGGAGCGGATCGTCGCGGCGGGCTGCGCGGTCAGCGGGCTGTGGTGCGAGGACTGGGTCGGCATCCGGGAGACTTCGTTCGGCAAGCGCCTGTTCTGGGACTGGCGCTGGAACCCGGACCGCTACCCGGCGCTCGATCGAAAGATCCGCGAGCTCGAGGCCCGCGGGATCCGCTTCCTGGGCTACGTGAATCCGTATCTTTGCGCCGACGGCGGGCTGTTCCAGGAGGCGGCGAGCGCGGGCTATCTTGCGCGTCGTGCGGACCGGGACGAGATCTATCTCGTCGATTTCGGTGAATTCGAGAGCGGCATCGTCGACTTCACCCATCCCGGGGCGCGGGTTTGGTTCGAGGAGCGGGTGATCGGCCGGAACCTGCTGGACTTCGGCCTGTCCGGATGGATGGCCGATTTCGGCGAATACCTGCCGGTCGACGTGCGGCTTGCGAGCGGGCTCGACGGCATGCTCGCCCACAATGCGTGGCCGACCGCATGGGCGCAGGTGAACGCGGACGCGGTCGCGAGCCGCGGCAAGACCGGCGAGGTCGTGTTCTTCATGCGCGCGGGCTTCAGCGGCGTGCAGAAGCACTGCCCGCTGCTTTGGGCGGGCGACCAGTCGGTCGACTTCAGCCGCCACGACGGCCTGCAGACGGTGATCTGCGCGGCGCTGTCGTCCGGCTTGCTGGGCAACGCGTATCACCACAGCGACATCGGTGGATACACGAGCCTGTTCGGCAACGTGCGCACCCCCGAACTGCTCCAGCGATGGGCGGAGATGGCGGCGTTCACCCCGGTGATGCGGACCCACGAGGGCAATCGTCCCGCCGAGAACCTGCAGATCGATCAGGATCCCGAGGTGCTCGCGCACTTCGCGCGGATGACCCGGATCTACCGGCATCTCTCGCCCTATCTCGCCGATCTGTGCGCCGAGGCCGAGCGCCGCGGATTGCCCGTGCAGCGACCGCTGTTCCTGCATTTCGAGGACGACGAGCGGGCCTATGCGACGCAGACCGCGTATCTCTATGGCGCGGACGTGCTGGTCGCGCCGGTGGTCGAGGCGGACGCGCGCCGGTGGACCACGTATCTGCCGGCGGGCGTCCGGTGGATCCATGCCTGGAGCGGCGCCGAGTACCCCGGTGGGGCTGACGCGCAAGTCGATGCGCCGCTCGGCGAACCGCCGGTGTTCCATCGCGCCGACAGCCGCTACGCGGCGTTGTTCGCGGGGCTGCGCGCCTTGTAAGTGCGCGTCGTGCGCGCGAACGCGGCGCGTCGGCGGCGCGCGACGCCGTGTCCGGCGACGTGCTCGCGCCTCCGGTTGCGGTAACCTATCGCCCGCCAACGGTCCATCCCCTGGTGTGATGCAATGATGAATTCGGCAGACTCCTCTTCGTACGATCTCATCGTCGTCGGCGGCGGGATCAACGGCGTCGGCATCGCCCGCGACGCCGCCGGTCGCGGCTTGTCGGTGTTGCTGGTCGAACGCGGCGATCTCGGCAACGCGACCTCCTCGGCGTCGTCGAAGCTCATTCACGGCGGACTGCGCTACCTCGAGCAATACCAGTTCCGTCTGGTCCGCGAGAGCCTCGCGGAGCGGGAGGTCCTGCTGGCCGCGGCCGGGCACCTGATCTGGCCGCTGCGCTTCGTGCTGCCGCTGCATCGGGGTCTGCGGCCCGCGTGGCTGCTGCGGCTCGGCTTGTTGCTCTACGATCACATCGGCGGGCGCAAACGCCTGCCGCCGACGCGGACGCTGCGACGAGGCCGCGACCCGGAACTCGATCCGCTGCGCGCCGAATTCCGCCGCGGCTTCGAATACTCCGACTGCTGGGCCGACGATGCGCGACTGGTCGTGGTGAACGCGGTCGACGCGCACTCGCGCGGCGCGAGCGTCGAGGTCGGCACGGCGTTCGAATCGGCGCGGCGCGAGGGCCGCGAGTGGGAGGTGCGGCTCGCGGCCCCCGGCGGCGCCCGCACCGTGCGCGCGCGCGCGCTGGTGAACGCGGCGGGACCGTGGGTCGAACGGATCCTGCGCGGCAGCGGAGCGGCGCGGCGCGGCGCCGTGCGGCTCGTGAAGGGGAGCCATATCGTCGTGCCGCGGATCTACCCCGGCGAGCAGGCGTACACGCTGCAAAACCGCGACGGACGGGTCGTGTTCATGATCCCGTACGAGGGGACGTTCACCTTGATCGGGACGACCGACGTGCCCTTCGACGGCGATCCGATCGGGCTCGCCGCGGATGCCGCGGAGATCGAGTACCTGTGCCGATCGGTGTCCGACTACCTGCCGCGCCCGGTCTCGCCGGGCGACCTGCGATGGAGTTATGCCGGCGTGCGGCCGTTGCACGACGACGGCGACCAGAACGCGTCGACGATCACGCGCGACTACGTGTTCGATCTCGACGCGCCGCCGGCTGCGGCGCCGATGCTGTCCGTGTTCGGCGGCAAGCTGACGACCTATCGCAAGCTGGCGGAGCACGCGCTCGCGCAATTGTTGCCGACGCTCGGCGTCCGCGCGACGCCGTGGACACGAACGGCGGCGCTGCCGGGCGGGGACCTCCCGCCGGGCGGCTACGAGGAATTCGCGCGCGCGATGCGCGGGCGCCACGGCGGATTTCCGCCGACCTTGATCGACCGGCTCTGCCGGGCGTATGGGACGACCGCCGAACGGATCCTCGGCGGCGCGGTCGACACGCGGGGCCTCGGCGAGGAGATCGCGCCCGACCTGTACGAGGCGGAGTTGCAGCATCTGAAGGACCGCGAATGGGCGCGCAGCGCCGAGGACGTGCTGTGGCGCCGGTCGAAGCTCGGTCTGCGCTACGACCGGGCGCAGGCCGAGCGGGTGAGGGCGTGGCTCGGCGCCTGAGCCGGCGGCCTCAACGCGCGACCGGATCGCGTTCGATCCAGTCGCGCCACAGCGCCAGCGCGATCGCGAGCACGACCGGCCCGATGATCGCGCCGATCAGGCCGAACGCGGCGATCCCGCCGATCACGCCGAAGAACGTCGGCAGGAACGGGATCTTCGCGATGTTGCTGATCAGCAGGGGACGGATCACGTTGTCGGTCGGATGCACCGCGAGCACCCCCCACGCGAGCAACGCGATCCCGCGCCACGCATGTCCCGCGGCGATCAGGTACAGGGCGACCGAGCCCCAGACGAGACTGGTGCCGAGCACCGGCACGACCGACAGCACGCCGGTCAGCGCGCCCAACAGCGCGGCGGCCTCGACGCCGGCCATCCAGTAGCCGAGTCCCGCGACCAGTCCCTGCGCGACCGAGGTCACGACGAGCCCGTACGCGACCGCGCGCGTGGTCGTCGCGGCGACCTCGAGGTACGGATCGACGCGGCCGCCGACGATCCGGTCGAGGGCGCGCCGGCCGCTGCGCGCGAGCGCGCCGGCGTCGCGGTACCCGAAGAACGCCGTCATCAAGGTCACCAGCAGTTCCGAGGCGCCGCGTCCGACCCGACCGAGCACCGACGTGATCTGCAACGTCGAGCGCCGCATCCAGATGCCGATCTCGCGGCTGATCGCGGCCGGCTCCGCCCGCCAGTGCGCGACCTGGCGCTGCAATTCGTCGCCGAGCCACGGGATCGAGCGCAGTGACTGCGGCAGCGGACGGCCGTTCGCCGCCGCGGTCGAGAGCGCCTGGAAGGCAATCCGGCTCTCGTCGGTGACCGCCTTGATCAACCACAGGGCGGGCAACACGAGCGCTGCGGTGACCAGCAGCACCATCGCGAGCGCGGCGAGCGTCCGGAAGCGCCCGAACGGCCGGCGCACGATCCGATACACCGGCCACGTCACGTAGCACAGGACCGCCGACCAAGCGACCGGCGCGAGGAACGGGCGCAACACCATTACGCACGCGAGCGCGAGCGCCGCGATCAGCAGAGCGAATGCGAGGCGCTTGGGCTCCAAAGCCATCCGTTTCGCGTGCCGTGTCCGAAGTCCGCCACGTCGCGTTCATTGTCGCGCAAAATCGATCGAGCCGCGCCGCCGGCATTCGCTTAGTCGTCTACGCGGATTCGCGGGTGGGTTTCCCCTCGCGCGGCCTTGCTTCGCCGCCCCCGGCGGCACGAAGATGCCCGACAGGATGATGGAGCGCCCGGCCGTGCCTATCGGAAGCGACGAATCGGACGAGCTCGGCGGTCTCACCGCCGCAGCGGCCGCGGCCAGACTCCGCAAGGACGGGTACAACGAGCTGCCATCGGCGGACCACCGCAACCTCGTGCGGATCTTCCTCGAGGTGCTGCGACAGCCGATGTTCGCGCTGTTGCTCGCCGGCGGCGCGGTGTACCTGTTGCTCGGCGATCGCGTCGAGGCGTCGATCCTGCTGATCTTCGCGTCCCTGTCCGTGTCGATCACGATCGTGCAGGAGTCGCGCACCGAACGGGTGCTCGAGACGCTGCGCAATCTCGCGAGCCCGCGCGCGATCGTGATTCGCGATGGCCGGCGGATGCAGATCGCGGGGCGTGAAGTCGTCGCCGGCGATCTGATGGTCGTCACCGAGGGAGACCGCGTGTCGGCCGACGCCCGCTTGCTCACCGCGGAGGATCTGCTGGTCGACGAGTCGTTGCTGACCGGCGAATCCGTGCCGGTTCGCAAGTCCGCGCGTGCCCTCGACGCCGGCGCCGAGCCGCGGCGGGACGCGCCCGGCGGCGACGATTCGCCGCAACTGTACGCGGGCACGTTGATCGTCCGCGGCACCGGGCAGGCGCGCGTGCAGGCGACCGGTGCCCGCAGCGAAATGGGCAAGATCGGTCACGCGCTGCGCGGGATCGAGATGGAGCCGGCGCATCTGCAACAGCAGCTGCGCTGGCTGATCCGGGATTTCGCGATCGTCGGCGCGGTCGCGGGCGGCCTGGTCGTCGTACTTTTCGGGTCGTTGCGCGGGTCGTGGTTGAACGCGCTGCTCGCCGGCATCGCGATCGGCATGTCGCTGCTGCCGGAAGAATTCCCGATGGTGATCGCGGTATTCATGGCGATGGGCGCCTGGCGGATCTCGCGCGCGCGGGTGCTCACGCGGCACGCCGCCGCGATCGAGACGCTCGGGGCGACGACGGTGCTGTGCACCGACAAGACCGGGACCTTGACGCAGAACCGCATGAGCGTCGCCGCGATCGTCGCGCCGGATGCGAGCTGGCGCGCGGGGGATCCGGTCCCGCCGCCCGAGCCGGTGCGCCGGACCTTGCGTGTCGCGCTGCTGGCGAGCGCGCGCGAGCCGGTCGATCCGATGGACGTCGCGGTGCACGCGCTCGCGCGCGAGGACGGCGGGTCCGTGCCGGCCGCGTCCCGTTACGTCCGCTCCTACGGGCTGCGGCCGGACCTGTTCGTGGTCGCGAACGTGCTGCGCGGCGACGACGGCCGGTTCGTCGTGCACGCGAAGGGCGCGGTCGAGGCGATCGTGTCGCTGTGCCGCCTGTCCGAGGGGCGTGCCCGCGCGATCGGCACGGTGGTCGACGCGCTCGGCGGATCCGGTGTCCGCGTGCTCGCGGTCGCCGAAGCCGTTCTCGACCCCAAGCTCGGCGCCGACGCGTTGCCCGACTCGCCGCGGGGATTCGCGTTCGAGTACGCCGGTCTGCTCGGATTCGCCGATCCGCTGCGCGCCAACGTGCCGGCCGCGGTCGCCGAGTGCCGCTCGGCGGGAATCCGTGTCGTGATGATCACGGGCGACTATCCGGCGACCGCGGTCGCGATTGGGCGCGAGGCGGGTCTCGACACGACGCACGTGCTGACGGCCGATCAGCTCGAAGCCGCCGACGATTCGCGGCTTGCGACCTTGGTCGAGCAGACCAACGTGTTCGCGAGGATCCGTCCGGCGGACAAGCTGCGCATCGTGCAGAGCCTGAAGGCGGCGGGGGAGATCGTCGCGATGACCGGCGACGGCGTGAACGACGCCCCGGCGATCAAGGCGGCGCACATCGGAATCGCGATGGGCGGCCGCGGCACCGACGTGGCGCGCGAAGCGTCGTC
>JAKBCG010000121.1 GCA_021808035.1 Pseudomonadota bacterium | reverse complement strand
CGGCGCGGTGCAGACGGACACCTGCCCGAGCACGCCGTGCTACCGGCCTAGCAATTTCTACACCGCACCGCTCATCTCGACGACCACGAATGCCAATTCGTCCACGGACGATTCGTTCCGCGCGACCCTGCTCTACCAGCCGAACGATCAGCTGAAGATCACGCCGATGCTCATGTGGCAGCAGGACGACGCGAATGCCCCGAACGCGGTCGACGTCAACGGGTCGCCGACCAATCCGGGCATGCCGGCGCAGAAGGGTCACTACGAGATCTATCAGACCTCCGAGCCGCAGACGGATCGCTTCACGCTCGGCAGCCTGAAGATCGAATACGCGATCACGCCGGACGTCGCGCTCACCTCGATCACCGGACTGTGGTCGAATCACGCGCTGGTCTCGCAGGACGGCAGCGAGGAAAATGCGGGCTCGGCGGGCCTCGGCTCGGCGACCCAGGCGTTCCCGTACGACACGTCCGCGGGCGGTATCGGACCGACGGGTCCCGGGCCGTACGGCCCGGGCGTCGAGGAGCGCGATTACACGCGGCAGGTGAGCGAGGAACTGCGCCTGGCGTCCACCGGCAACAGTCCGCTGCAATGGCTGGCCGGTTACTACTACCAGGATCTGAACTCCGAATGGGACATGTGGTCCGTCAATCCCCAGGCAGGCCCGATCGCCAACGTCTACGTCGATTACCAGCCGCAGACCATCCTGCAGAACGCGTTCTTCGGCAATCTCTCCTGGGAGTTCCTGCACGGCCTCACCGCGTCGATCGGGGTGCGTTGGTACCACTATTCCTACGACCAGACGAACACGGAGTTTGGTGACTTCACGCCGCTCGGCTTCGCGAACCTCCTGAGCGGAGCACCGACGGTCGCCGGCAACGTCGCGCCGTTCATCACCACCGCGAACGGCAGCGCGAACGGTACCAATCCGCGCTTCAACCTGACCTGGCAGATCGACCGGGATCACATGGTGTACGGCACGATCGCCAAGGGCTTCCGTCTCGGCGGCACCAGCCAGCCGTTCGTCGGCTACAACTATCCGGTGACCCCCGCGATCTGCGCGGCGCCCTCGTCCCTGGTGCAGCTCCAGCAGTGCGGCTTGCAGACGAAGCTCTCGGCGACACCGACGCAGCCGGGCACGATCTACACGAACGTCGCGAATTTCCCCAACGTCAACGGGCAAGGCGTACCGCAGTTCAACTCGGACTCGGTGTGGGACTATGAGATCGGCACGAAGAACGAGTTCTGGCAGCAACGCGCCCTGTTCAACCTGACGGCGTATTTCGAGCGCTGGATGGATCCGCAGATCTCGACCAACATCGCCGGCTTCGGCTTCACCGTGAACGGCGGAAACGCCAACATCTACGGACTCGAGGCGGAGTTCCGTGCCGACCTCGGCGACGGGTTCGATTTTGCGACGAGTTGGGGCTACACCCACAGCAAGTTCCTGACCGACAGCGCGATCGTCGGCATACCGCAAGGCTACGCGGTGCCGGATACCCCCAAGCTCACCGGTTCGGCGTCGCTCAACTACCATCACGCGCTGACCAACGACATGTCGTTCATCGGCAACGTCAACTACAGCTACGTCGGCTCGCGGTACGATCTGCCGTACGGCGTCACCGTCTACCTCAACAACATCAGTCAGACCCAGATCAATCTGCCGTCCTACGGCATCGTGAATCTGCGCGTCGGGCTGCGCACGGACAATTGGACCGCCGCGCTGTTCGTCGACAACGCGTTCAACAAGCAGACGCTGCTCGATCCCCTGCCGCAGATCAATCTGGCGTCCCCGCAGTTCACGCGCTACATCGTGAACCAGCCGGTCACCTACGGATTGGACGTGAGCTACAAGTTCGGCCGGTAGCCGCACGCGAGGCAATGCGGGGGAGGCCTGCCCGATCGGGCAGGCCTCCCCCGTCGATACGGACGAACCCGACGCCGCCATGCGGGGCGGGAATGAATCGTCAGTCGAATACGCAGCGCGGGAAGTAGAAGGAGACGATCCAGTTCGGCAGGTCGACGATCTCGCTGATGCGCAGGTCGCCACACACGCTGCACAGCATGTAAGCCTCGACCGCCGGTATGCCGTGATCGCGCGTCAGCCAGTCGATCATCGAACGCACCGCATCGCGAGCAGCCAGCATCAGATCCGGCCCGACGCCGGTGCTCGCCAGGTAACCCCGCGCGTCGAGATGGCGGGTGACCGGCCCCGGGGTGATCAAACGCGGGAAGGCGAGCGGCCGCTGTTTGATGAGGTCGAAGCGCAGCGCCACCCGCATCGGACTCTCCAGCGCCGTGCCGCAAACCTCGCCATCGCCCTGCGCCGCATGGGTATCACCCACCGAGAACAGCGCGCCCGGAACCTCCACCGGCAGATGTAATTCCGTGCCGACGGCGACATCGCGCAGGTCCATGTTGCCACCCACCCGACGCGGGGGCACGACGCTGTGACAGCCAGGCTCGGCGAGCGCCAGCCCGATCGTGCCCGCGAACGGCTTGAGCGGAACGCGGGCCCAGGAGCCGAACGCGCAGGGCGCGAGGGTGCTGGCCTGGTAGCGCCATTGGTGCAGCGCCGGCTCGGGAAAATCCTCGGCGAGCAGTCCGAACCCCGGGATGTTGGCGGTCCAGCCCCAGCCCGACGGCGTGAACGAGAGCACCGTCACGCGCAACACGTCGCCGGGCTCCGCACCGTCCACGTAGACAGGACCTGCGACCGGATTGACGCGTGCGAAATCCAGGCCAACGACGTCCGCCGCGCCGGAGGCCGGCGTGAACTGGCCGCCCGAAGCATCCTGCACGTCGAACTCCAACGCCTCGCCCGGTGCGATGCGGGCCACCGGCGTGAGACCGTTGTCCCAGCCGTAGTGATGGGCATGAATGGTGTGGCGGTGTGTCATGAACGGAATCGCTGCGACGCGGGAGCAAATTTTACCATGGAGTACGCACTGCGCGTCCTGCCCCGGACTACGGGTCGCAGCCGCCGGCGAGGGTCTCCCACGGCACTGAGCGCAGACGATCCTCGACGGACTCGAGCCATGCCTGAAATTCCACGGGAGGCATCCGCAGGTGGGCTCGCCCCGCGTCAACGGCGTATTCGTAGATCGGCGTGATCACGTGCGTCGGGCGAGGCCCCCACAGCGCGGCGGCGCGCGTGCGCGCTCGGCGTATCAACTCCGCGTCGGAGTCCGGGTCGGGTATGCCCGCGAGCAGACTCGCATAGGTCGGCATCACGATCATCGCGTTGATGGACGCGATGCGGCCGGGCTGCAACAAGAAGACGTGGATGCTGTGCGGTGAAGAGTGTCCCGGACGGCGCTCGCACGGAACATGGACCGCCTTGTCCCGCCCGGTCAGCGAGGCCTGGGTGGCGCGCAAACGCTCCTGTTGGCGGCGCGCTTCGCACGAGTCGCAGAGTCTCGTCCCCATGAACCAAGGAACGTGCAGGATCCGGTTCAGTCCCTCGTGGTAGTAGTTCGAGGTGGGGCGGTAGATGCGATTCACGCCGCAGCCCTGGCAGAGCGGTCCATGACAGCGGCAAAGCGCACTGACCGGGTGGTCCGGCGCGTAGATCGCCTCCAAGCCATCCGGGCTGCTCGTCGCCCGGGTGAGATATTTCCCGAGCGTGGTTCCGTTGAACCCGCCACAGGTATCGCAGCGTACCAATCCCGGCGGAATCCGCGTGTTCATGGACACCCTCGATCCCACTCGACGCCAACGCACCCCTGCGATGTTCGGCGCCTCATCCGATGCAAGGCCGCGAGCAGTTCCGCCCCCCACGATGCTGCATCGATCACCGAGTCCGCCTCGACGTCGGTGCAACGGCCGGCTGCCCTGACGAGACGCATCCGAGTGCCGGCTCGTCGTACCTCGGTCCGCGAGTTCACGACGGATGCCTCCGGTTGGCGGCACTACGCATCGGCGAGCCCGAGCCACACGAGTGCCGGCGTTGCGGTCTCGCCGGCCACCACGATCGCGGCCTGACCGAAACGCCGACCGATATCGCAGCTCTCCTCGAAGGACATGCCGAGGACGAGGACGCTACGCTCAGCCACCCAGACATTGTTGGGATCGCGCGCAAATCCGCCATGGAAAGGGTACCCGCGCGATTCGATCTCGCGAACCAGTCGACCGTGCGCGAGCTCGTTGCACTCCACGTCTTGCATAATGCTCCCCGGATTCCAAGCGGTGATGTACGTCGCGCAGCTCCGCGCGGAGCGCTCGAGCAGCGCGGCGAGCGCCGCGCTTCGCGCACCGATGCGCAGCACGATCAGCCCGTCCGGCGTCTCGACCTCGTAGCGAGTCGCCATGTAGGCCGCGATCAGCTCGCGCTGACGATCCATCAACGTTCCCATTCGAAGACGGGGAAGCGCTGGGTTCGGGCGGCGGCCTCACGCGGCAGCCGTCCACCCTGATGCAGGTACGCGCAACGCAACGCGTCGACGCGATCGGTCCGCTCCCAACGATACACCGCCGGGTCGCGCCACCGGCCGAAGTGACCGAGTGCAGCCGTCGCCGCATAGATCGGCCGCCGCAGATCGAGATCCCGAATGATCCCCGTCGGGGACAGATCGAACACCTCCCGGACCGCCCGCTCGATCACCGCGGCACCGACCGCGTCGTCATCATGGGTGTCGATCGCGATCGAGACCGGCTCGGCGACGCCGATCGCATAGGCGATCTGCACGGTACAGCGGGACGCCAAGCCCGCCGCGACGATGTGCTTGGCGACCCAGCGCGCGGCATAGGCGCCCGAGCGGTCCACCTTGGAAGGGTCCTTGCCGGAGAATGCGCCACCCCCGTGCGGGCAGGAGCCGCCGTAGGTGTCGGCGATGATCTTGCGTCCGGTAAGACCGGTATCGCCTTTCGGGCCACCGATGGTCCAGCTGCCGGCCGGGTTGCAATAGAGCCGAAATTCCGGCGTGCGCACTCCCCGCGGCACGATCGCATCGACGATCTCGCGTTCGAGATAGCGACGGATCTCGGTGATGTCGATCCCGGGTTCGTGCTGCCAGGAAAGCACGACGGCCTGCACGCCGACCGGCGCGCCGTCGGCGTAGCGGACGGTGACCTGACTCTTGCCGTCCGCCCGCAGCGGAGTTCCGCCGACACGGCGCAAGCGCGTGGCGCGTTCGACGAGGTCGGTCGCAAGCGTCCATGCGAGCGGCGTCAATGCCGGGGTCTCCCGCGTGGCGTAGCCGAACATCATCCCCTGATCGCCTGCGCCGAGAACCGCTTCGTCGCCGAGACCCGCCGCGATCTCCTCGCTCTGGTGGTTGAACCAAACCTCGATCGCGCAGCGCTGCGGATCGATGTCCCGGTCCGACGCACCGTAGCCGACGTCGCAGAGCGTCTCGCGCACGAGTTTCACGGCGCCTTCCTGGACGGCATCGAAGTGCCCGCGCTCGACGGTCCCGAACTCGCCGGCCACCACGATCTTGCCATCCGCCGCGAGCGTCTCGCAGGCGACCCGCGCGCCCGGGTCGAGGCTCAGGAAACGGTCGAGCACCGCATCGCTGATGCGATCACAGACCTTGTCGGGGTGTCCCGCCGAGACGGACTCCGACGTGAACGAACCTTGCCGAATTGACATCGCCGCGCTCCTCTTTAGCCGCTTCGGGCCCGATGCCCCGGGGCGGCAAGCTGGAATCAACTGCCCCGCGAACCCGGATTGAACGAGGCGGTTCGAACCTCGGATGCTCGGCTGCGCCGGGATCTACCAGAACTTCAGATCCGCGCGTTCCGTCACTTCGTAACCACGGGCGCGTAGCGCACCGAGTATCTCATCGCGACGCGGTGAGTAGATCCGCCAGAAAGAGCCGTTCAAAATAGAGTCTTCGCGAGTGCCGTACGTCCGCAACAGATCTTTTGGCAAAAAGCGTTCCTGCACCGAGGCGATCCAGAGGGGGTAGTCACCGTCGCAATACCCTGGAACCCGGTCGCTCGAGAACGGCTCATCGTCCGCGGGCGGAACGGCGTCAGGATCCTCTTCGAGGAGCTCCGGGTCGTCGTTGAAGTAGTCGGCGTAGAGATCGGCATACGCCGCAGCCGGCATTCGACGCCGAAATTCCCCCCAGGTCTGCGACTCCTCGATCGCACGATGAATGCGATCGACTTCCTCCGCGACGCCCGCCGACGCGAACACGAGAGCCGGGTCGTGTCCGAAGCTTGCTTCGCGAAAGTAGAGCACTCTTGCCGTCGCTTCAGTGGCCGCGGCGCCATTCCGTCGTGTCTTCTTCGCCATGACTTCGCCTCCAGTGATGTTTCACCTGGGGCTCGACGCGCGCGACTGGCTTGCCCGTTTGGTTGCCGGACCGGCCGCATCGCCCTTTCGAAGGGCCGCCACCTTGCCCGGGAAGGCAGGTTGGCAGGAGCGCGAGCTCCGTTCTTGATGCACGCAAAAAATGATACACCGTCGATTTGCGCTGTCAACGACCGCGGCACGCGTGCGCATTGGGTCAAATGCGCGCCACGTTCACCGCCGGCTCGGCAGCCACGACTCAAGGATCGCGAGCAATGTCCAACGAACCGACCCCGAGCCAACAGGAGAGACAATATCGCTCGCACCCGCGATCATAATGATGTGGAGCGTCGAAATAGTGCGCGTTGCTCGAGCGCAATTCCTCGATCGAGTACTGTTGCCCGCACTCCACGCACACGCACGGATCGGTTCCCACCGGCTGCTCGTTCTGGTTCGTCATGGCTTGCATCCTTCATGGAGGTGATCGCTCGGTCTCGCCGCGGCATCGGAACTACGACGGTCATCCCGATGACCGAGACCGATGCGATCCCCTCGTCGACTCGGTGGCCAGGTCCCATCCTACTATTGGACGATCACGCGATCACTCGGAGACCTCGGCAAGCCTTCGAGTGGACTCATCGTGGATGATGTCGGTGCACGTCGTAGCCAGGCGAAGACATGCCCGCGATTGTCCGATGCAGGAATACGACCGGCCGACAGACGGTGTCGATCCGCTACTTGATACCGATCACCATGGAATCCGGCCCCACGAGATGCTGCACGCGTATCGAGGAAAATCCCGCTTCCGTCATCCAATGCGTGCAGTCGGCCCCGGTATAATCGAACCCTCCCGGGGTCTCGATCAACATGTTGAGGCTCATCAGCAGACCAAACGCATTTTGGGCGCGCTCGTCATCGATGATGGCGTCATAAACGATATAAGCTCCGCCGGCGGGTAGCGCCTCGTAAGCTTTTTTAACCAGCATCTTCTTCGCCGGCAGATCCCAGTCGTGCAGGATGTGCCCCATGAGAATCACATCGGTCTTGGGCAATTCCTGCTTGAAGAAATCACCCGCTTGGAAGGCGAGCCGCCCAACCACACCGGCCGCGGTGACATACTCGTTGAAGATA
>JAKBCG010000120.1 GCA_021808035.1 Pseudomonadota bacterium | reverse complement strand
CGCGGCACGCCGATCTCGTCGAGCGTTCGCCAGTCGGCGAGCGCCTGGCAGGGGTGATTGACGGCGGACTCGAGGTTCACGAGCGGTTTCTCGCACAGCGCATCGATCGTGCGGAACAGCGACTCGCCGAGGTCGAGATCGAGGTTGCGGCCCTCGGCGAACGCGCGCACGCCGAGCGCATCGCAGTAGGACGCGAGCACGGGAATCGCCTCTCGGATGTGCTCGGCCGCGCCGCCGTTCATCACCGCGTTCATCCGCGTCTCGAGCTGCCAGGTTCCCTGTCCCGGCGTGATCACGAACGAGCTGCCGCCGAGGCGGGCCATGCCCGCCTGGAACGACGCCAGCGTCCGCAAGCTCGGATTGAAGAACAGCAGGCCGAGTGTCTTGCCGGCGAGCGCGCGCGGCTGCGGCGCATCCTGCAAGGACTGCGCGAGCGCGAGCAGATCGAGGATCTCTTCGCGGGTGAAATCGGCGAGGTCGAGGAAGCGTCTCATGGGCTGATCTGCGCGAGCGCTTCGCACAGCCGATCGACGTGTCCTTCGGTCAGGATGTACGCGGGCAGCAGCCGCAGCACGTGCGGATCGCCGCTCGTGCCCGCCAGGATCTGCTTGTCGATCAGCGCGGCCTGTACCTCCTTGGCCGGCCGGCTGGTCTGCAAGCCGAGCAGGAAGCCGAGACCTTGGACACCGGTCACCGGGCCGACGCGGCAATGGGCGCGCAGGTACGCCGATACGGTGCGCACGTTCGCGAGCAGCGATTCCGACTCGATCGCATCGATCACCGCTTCGGCGACCGCGCAGGCCATCGGGCCTCCGCCGAACGTCGTGCCCATGTCGTCAATCTGGATCTGTCGCGCGACCCGTCGCGACATCAGCAGCGCCGCGACCGGGAAGCCGTTGCCGAGCGCCTTCGCCGAGGTCAGCATGTCCGGCGCGATGCCGTAGTGATTCGCGGCGAACGCGCTCCCGGTACGCCCCATCCCGCATTGCACTTCGTCGAAGATCAGCAGCGCACCGACCTCGTCGCAGCGTCGGCGCAGGGCCTCGAGCATCGGCTTGCCGAGGTCGTAGGCGCCGCCGACGCCCTGAACGGGCTCGACGATCACCGCCGCGGTGTCGCGGTCGACGATCGAATCGATCGCGGCCGGATCGGCGCGGGGGGCGAACGTGACGTCGAACGGGCGGCGCGGGAACGCGTACCACTTCTCGATCGCGCCCCAGGTGACCGCCCCGGCGGCCGCGGTGCGGCCGTGCCAGCCGTGTTCGAGCGCGACCGCCTTCGTGCGGCCGGTGATCTTGAACGCCATTCGCAGCGCGTTTTCGTTCGCTTCCGCGCCGCTGTTGACCCAGAACACGGTGTCGAGGCCGAGGCCGGCGAATTTCACGAGTTTCGCGGCCGCCCGTTCGCGTATCGCGATCGGCAGCGCATTCGTCTGGAACGCGATCTGCCGTGCCTGGCGTTCGAGCGCGGCGAGCCAGCGCGGATGACCGTACCCCAGGCCCGCGACCGCGTGACCGCCGTAGAAGTCGAGGAATTTGCGCCCGTCGCGCGCCAGGATCCACACGCCGTCGCCCCGGACGACGTCGATCGGGTACTGGGCGAACACCCGGGCGAGATGGCTCGGGGGCGTGCCGGTCGGGGAATTCGTCGCCGTCGTCATCGTTGGTTCTCAGGTCCAGCCGGGTGCGGGGGCCGTGAGTCCGGCGGCCTCCTCGAACCCGAACAAGCGGTTCATCCACTGAATCGCCCCGCCGGCCGCCCCCTTCGTCAGGTTGTCGAGCACCGACATCACCGCGACGGTCGTACCGTCGGCGGCGACGCCGAGATGCGCGGTGTTGCTCGTGACGACGTCCTTGATGCGCGGCGGCCCGCTCACGACCTGGACGAACGGCTGGCCCGCGTAATACGCCGCGACGGCTTCACGGACGCTCGCGCCGCTGCTCGGCCGGCGTAGCCGCGCCTGCACCGTCACGTGGATTCCGCGCGCGAACGGCCCGGAGTGCGGGACGAAGTGCAATTGCGCCGCGACGCCGGTCGCGGCCTCCGCGCACGCGAGGATCTCCGGCACGTGACGGTGGGTGAGCGGGTTGTACGCGTACAGATCGCCGTGACGGCGCGGATGGTGCGTGCCGTCGACCGGCTTGCGTCCGGACCCGGTGCTGCCCGTGACGCCGCTCGCGAACAGGACCGGCTCGACCAGATCGGCGGCGAGGAGCGGCACGATCGCGAGCAAGACCGCCGACGCGAAGCAGCCGGGATGGGCGACGTGCGGCGTCGGCGCGGTGCCGAGGTGCTCGGGCAGCGCGCAGGTGAACTGTGCGATGCGTGCCGGTGCCGCATGCGCGTGGCCGTAGACCGCGCCGTAAGCGGCGGCGCTGCGGTAGCGGAAGTCCGCCGAGATGTCGACGCAGTGGATCCGCGTGCCGGCGGCCTCGGCCGCCGACAGCAGGCGGTCGATCGTCGCCGCCGCGGCGCCGTGCGGGGCCGCGGAGAACAGTGCGGCCGCGGACGCGGCGCGGATCGCCGCGTCGATCTCCTCGATTCCGGAGAACCGCCGGTCGCGATAGACGCCGAGCAGGTGCGGGAACGCGTCGGCGATCGGCGTGGCGGAATGGCCTTCCGACAGGATGCCGCCGAGTTCGAGCGCGGGATGCGCCGCGATCAAGCGCAGCAGCTCGCCGGCGACATAGCCCGTGCCGCCGAGCACGTAGGCCGGGGTTCGGGCGCTCATTCGGCGGCGACCCGCGTCTCGGCGAGGCGCGGGATCCGAAGTCCGGCGAGGATGTGGTCACCGAGCGCGCCCGGATCGCTGATCGCGTTGAACGCGGCGACGCCCATCCGGTCGCGGATGATCTGCACGCCGACCTGGTTGTCGGTCGCCGGGCCGGTCACGACGCAGGGCTCGATCGCGAAGTGCTCCCGCAGCAGCTTCACCCCGCCCCATGCGGCGACCGGGTCGTTCGCGGACAGCACGACCGCGGTCAGCGCCGGCTTGATCGCGGCGTCCTGCAGGATCGCTTCGACGCCGTACGCGCCGAGCAGGCCGTCGCCGAGTTCGAAGACGATCGCGTCCGGGGTGCCCGAGGCCATCTCGGTCAGCATCGTGCGGGTCAACGCCGGACCGTTCTTCTCGGTCGTCGTGACCACGCCGAGATCGGTGAAGATCATCGTGCGTCGGGCGCCCGCGTCCTCGAAAGCGAGGATGTCCCGGCGCAGCGAGACGCCGGTCGCCTTGAAGGCGTCCACGACGAGCCCCCGGTGCCGCATCCTGGCGATGATCGCCGCCGCGGCCGCGGTCTTGCCGGCTTCCATGCAGGTGCCGGCGAGCGCGACGACCGGCACGCCGCGCACGTCGAGCGGCGCGGCCGGATCGAGACGCTGGTAGCCGGCCTTCGCGGGGATCCCGATCCGCTCGCCGAGATACGGGAACGTCAGCACGGCGCCGAGCACCCGACAATCGAACGGCTTGCCCTTGTCCTGTGTCGCGGAGTCGCAGATGCCGAGCACGCCGCCGATGTTGAGCATCTGAATCACGTCCCCCGGCTCGAGGCTCGGCGGGATGTGGCCGGAATACCCGAACAGCGCCCGGCGGTGGCCGAGCGCGCCGACCACGACGTCGCCACGCGACACCTTCGCCATCCGTCCGCTCGTCAACTCGAGCGTGTTGTAGGTCGACTTGTCGTTCAACACCTCGACGACGAGGAGGTTGCCTTCCTCGCAGGTGATGTCCGGGGAGATCCGGACTTCGTGCGACAAACCGCAGGCCTGCGTGACCGACGCGAGCTTGTCGACGAGCACCGTGCGCATGCCGCTCATCGCGCGGCGCTCCCGGCCCGCTGGTAGAAGATGCCGGGCAGCGCGAGGATCTTCGAATGGCCGAGCGCGTCGGCCGGCGTCCATTCGCCCGCCGACTCGCCGTAGACGCCCTTCGAGGCCGCCATCAGCGAGAAATCGGACACGACGCCCTCGACGAACACCGAGCCGGGCCGCAACAACACGGTGACCTCCCCGGTCACGCGCGCCTGCGAGGACGTGAGGAGCGATTCGATGTCGCGGCAAGCGGGGTCGAGGTGCTGGCCCTCGTGGACCATGTCGCCGTAGGGCTGCGCGAGCATTTCCTTGATGCGCGCCTGCTTCGCGGTCAGCACGAGCTTTTCGAGCTCGCGATGCGCGGTCAGCAGAACCTCCGCCGCCGGCGCCTCGAACGCCACCCGGCCCTTGGTCCCGATCACGGTGTCCCCGAGATGGATTCCGCGGCCGATCCCGTACGGACCCGCGAGCGTCTCGAGGCGTTCGATCACCGCGACCGGCGTCAGCCGCTCGCGGTCCAGCGACACCGGCACGCCGCGCTCGAAGCCGATCACGTGACGGGTCGCCGCGCGCGGGCTCGTGAACGCGTCCTTCGACAGAACCCACGCCGACTCGGGAATCGAGCCCGCCGAGGTCAGGGTCTCCTTGCCGCCGATCGTCACGCCCCACAGGCCTCGATTCACCGAATACGCAGCGCCGAAGGGCGGAATCGGCAGCCGCCGCTTCTCCAGATACTCGAGCTGCTCGGGTCGCTTGAACGCGCGGTCTCGGACTGGCGCGATGATCTCCAGGTCCGGCGCGAGCGTGCGCAGCGCAACCTCGAAGCGCACCTGATCGTTGCCCGCGGCCGTGCACCCGTGCGCGACCATCCGCGTGTTCATCGCGACCGCGAGTTGCGCGATCGTCTGCGCCTGCAGCACGCGCTCGGCGCCGACGCACAGCGGATACAGCTGTCCGCGCCGGACGTTGCCCATGACCAGGTACTTCAGCACCTGTTCGAAGTAGTCGGTGCGCGCGTCGATCAGTCGATGGTCGACCGCGCCGAGCGCCGCGGCGCGATCCGCGAGCCGGCGTGCCGCCTCGGCGTCGATCCCGCCGGTGTCCACGGTGACCGTGATCACCGGGCGACCGTAGGTCTCGGTGAGCCAGGGCACGAGGAACGAGGTGTCGAGCCCGCCGGAGAAAGCGAGAAGGATGGGCTCGGTGCCCGTCGAGGAATTCGTTGTCATGGGTTTCTCTACCGACCGAGGGCCGCGAGCAGTCGTTCACCGAGTCGACGCTGCTCGCGCGCGCCGCGGGTGGCGATGAATATCGTGTCGTCACCGGACAGGGTGCCGACCACCTCCGGCCAGGCAGCCGCGTCGATCGCCACCGCGACGCTCTGGGCCGTGCCGATCTTCGTCTTCAGCACCGTGAGGTTTGCGCCCGCGGTGACCCGGGAGGTCACGAACGGGCGCAGCGCCGAGAAGTCGCCGATCGAGCGGGCCGCCTCGTCGGTGAGCACGTAGCGGCGGCCGAGCTTCGCGACGCCGAGCTCGCGCAGGTCCCGGCTCACGCTCGACTGGGTCGCGCGATGCCCGCGCTTGCGCAGCACCTCGACGAGCTCGGCCTGACGCTCGATCGTGCGTTCGCGCAGGATCTTCGCGAGCAGACTGCGCCGCGCCGACGCGTCGGTCGAATCGGTCAAGCTGCGGAGCATGGCGTCGGGGGGTGCATAAATTCGCAGCCATGCTGCATAAAAATGCATGCGCTGTCAAACACCCGCGTTTCGCCGGGAACGGCGTCTCGCCCGGAACGGCGCGCGGTGCGCGGCGGTCGACGATCGGCGCGGCGCCGGCGAGCGCGCGGCCTCAAGCGGGTAGCGGGTGGGAGAGCGCGGTGAGCAGCAGCATCCGCAACAGCAGCAGCGCGAGCAGCACGAGGGCCTGGCCGAGGACCCAGACCCCGAACGTACGGCCGATCGGCAGGCGCTCGGCCTCGCTCAAGCCCATCACCTGCAGCAGCAGGCTCCAGCCGACCAGGATTCCGTGGACGATGATCTGCAGCCGCAGCAACAGCAGGACGAACGGTTCGAGACCGGCGCGGGGGCTCGCGAAGAACACCGCGCGGCCGGCGAGCGCGGCGGTCAACAGCCACAACAGCAGCGACGCGAGCATCGGCGCTCCGCTGTACGCGAGCACGTGAATGAGCTGGGCCCGGGAGGCTGTGCCGCCGAGGCGCCGGCCGAGCCGCAGGTACACCGCGGCCATCAAGTACATGCCGACGATGCCGGCGAGCGGTCCGACGACCAGCGCGCGCCCGAGAATCGTGCCGACGCCTGCGGTCGCGCCGACCGATTGCACGCGGCTCAGCACGAGCCAGTTGAGGATGCCTTGCGCCGCGCCGAGCAGGTAGTCGGCGCGCCCGACCGGCGTCGACGCCAGTTCGCGGGCGACGCGGCGGGGGCGCAGCCACACGTCGTGGAAAGGGCGGACGATTTCGGGGGGGTTGTCTTCGGCCATCGGCGCTCGTCGAGTCGGCAGCGCGCAGCGTACGGGATCCCTTCGTGCAACTCCAGCGACGCCCCCCCCCCGGGGCGCACGCGTCCGTCCGTCCCTCGCCCGCGCCGGCTAGCCCGGGTGCGGCGCGGCGGTCGCCTCGGGGCGAGCGAGCAGCCGTTCGGCGGACACCAGCACCCCGTCGGCGTCGCAATAGACGTATCCTCCGGGCCGGAACTCGACGCCGCCGAATTCGATTGGAACGTCCCGGTGCCCGCCACCGTCCTTCGCGCTCTTCTTCGGGGTGGTCCCGAGGCAGAACACGCCGACGGACATCGCGTCGATCTCGGCGCAGTCGCGAATCGCGCCGTTGAGCACGATCCCCGCCCAGCCGCTCGCCGCGAGGATCGCCGCGATCTGGTCGCCGATCAATGCGCGTCGGACCGAGCCCCCGCCGTCGACGACCATCACCCGGCCGTCGCCGCGTTCCTGGAGGGTCCGCTTGAGCAGCGCGTTGTCCTCGAAGCAGCGCACCGTCGCGATCGGTCCCCAGAACGATCGCACCCGGCCGAACCGTCGCCAGGGCAGGTCGCAGAGGCGCACCCGGTCATCGTGTTCATCGACGAGATCGGCGGTCTTCATGCAGTGCCTCCGTTGGGATCGGACGGCGCCTCGCGCCGGTTGGTCGCAGCCGCCATTTATTACCACTGCGCGCGGCTTGGAACCAGATGACAAGCGATGCGTTCCGGGGCTACTCTGCGACGCGTATCGTGGCCCAGACCAGTTCGTGTTGACTCGACCCGCGAGGAGACGTTTGAACATGGCTAAGAAATCCAAGACGAAGAAGAAGGCGAGGAACGTCGCGAAGCGCGCGAAGAAGTCCGTGCGGCGGACCACCGCGCGCAAGGCGGTGCGCAAGGTCGCACGCAAGGTCGCCAAGAAGACGGCGCGCAAGGCCGTGCGCAAGGTCGCGCGCAAGGTCGCGCGCAAGGTCGCCAAGAAGACGGCGCGTCCCGCCGCGAAGAAGGCTGCCCGCAAGACCGCGACGCGAGCGGCGAAGCGCCCGAGCCTGGTCGTGCGACGCAGACCCGCGCCCGCCGCGGGCACGATGCCGCCCGCCGCGGTGGCGGCGCCGA
>JAKBCG010000119.1 GCA_021808035.1 Pseudomonadota bacterium | reverse complement strand
TCGGAATTCGAGACCGCCGACGTCGCGTTGATCATCGGCGCCAACGACGTCGTCAATCCGGACGCGCGCAACAACCGGCAGAGCCCGATCTACGGCATGCCGATCCTGAACGCGGACAAGGCCAAGAACGTGATCGTGATCAAGCGGGGCCAAGGCCAGGGGTTCTCGGGCATCGACAACGCCCTGTTCGTCCTCGATCAGACCCGGATGCTCTACGGCGACGCGCAATCGGCGGTGAATCAACTGATCCACGCGGTCAAGGCCGCCGGCTGAGCGCGGCGCGAAGCTCAGCGCCGCATCCGGGGCGGTGCACGGAACCGACGCATGGCCGCGCGCCGTTGCATCGGCGACATCCGGCGCCACTGGGCGCGCAATGCCCGGCGTCGCGCCGGCGGCAGGCGCCGGAACGCGCGGTAGGCCGCACCGATCCGCCGCCGCTCGGCCGGCGGCAGTTTCTGGAACTTCCGCCAGCGACGCAGGATCAGCGCACGCCGCGCCGGCGGCAAGTGCAACCACCATGCGGTGCGACGCGCGAGCAGACGTTGGCGGGCGGGCGGTAACCGCGACCAACGGCCGCGGAACGCCTGCAACAGCCGCCGCTGCGCCGGCGACAGCGAGGCCCAGGGACGGCCCGGCGCGGCGAACGCCGCGGGCGGGGCGGCCTGCGAGAACGCCGGCACGGCGGGCGCGAGGCTCAACAGCAGCCCGATCGCGATGAGCCGGAGCGAAATCATCGCACGATGGCCTCTCAGTCCGGCTGGCCTTGGTCGGCCGAGTCGGCGACCCCGGCGGCCCAAGTGTAGAAGTCCGCGTCCTCGCGCATCATCTCGACCGAATCGTCCGCCGTTCCCACCGACGCGACCAGCGCCGCATCCGCCGCCTTCGGCGCCTGCCCCCCCGCGCCCGCGGAAGGCCGGCCGAGCGGCGTCCCGACCCACAGGACGACGGCGATCAGCACCGCGGCCGCGATCCCCGCGACCGTCAAGGACCATCCGGGGATCGTGTATCGGACACGGGCGCGTACGCCCGTGCCCGCGGCAAGCGCCGCATGCCGCGCCTCGGTCAATCGCGAACGCGTACGCAGGTCGAGCGTCGCGACGCTCTCCTCGTAGAGCGCGCGACAACGGGCCTCCCAGTCGATCGGAACACGGTTCGCCATCACCACACCTCGCCGAGCCGCGCGCGCAGCGCGTGGACCGCGCGCGAATAATGAGTCTTCACGCTACCCTCGGAACAGGCCATCGCCGCCGCAGTCTCGGCGACATCGAGGCCCTCGAGATTCCTCAATACGAACGCCTGGCGCTGCCGGGGCGGGAGCCGGTGCAGCGATTCCTCGAGCCGCTCGAACGCCTGCGCGCGCATCGCGTCGTCGGCGCCATGCGGGCGCGGATCCGCGGCGAGATCGACCGGATCTTCCTCGGGGATCTCGGCATCGTGCCGCCACTGCGGAACCCAGGCCATGACCCGCCGGCGGATCGCGCGGCGCCTCTGCATGTCGCGTATCGTGTTCTCGAGGATCCGGTGGAACAACGGTCGCCACTCGACGGGCGGTCGAGCCGCGTACCGGCTCGCGAGCTTGATCATCGCGTCCTGCACGGCGTCGAGCGCGTCGTCGACGTCGCGTAACGCGATTTGCGCGATCCGGAACGCGCGCCGCTCGATATCCACCAAGAAACGGTCGAGCTGCTTCGCTTGATCCAATACCGCGCCCTCAATGTTCTTGGCCGGATCTTCGGCGCTCGTCCAATTCGCGGCCAGCGTATCCAACACCGTCATGCCCCGTCCCCAGCGCGATTCGACGTACCCTATCCTATCCCGGTATAAACGCGGCGCGTGCTCGAGGGTTGACAGACGCCGCGGTGCAGGCCGAACCAGTGGAATACGCACACCGGAGATGACGGCGCGTGTAACACTTCCGAGAGACATCTCGACCGCGCTCACAAAGGGTCATTCAATACATTGAATTCATTGGAAATAGATCAATTTCGCATGGATTTTGGCCAAACGCATCGGATCCCAAAAGGAACGGGCACTTGCGTCCGTTGATCCCGGTTTGCTCACAGACTTATCCACAGCCATTGTGGAAAACTCCGACTCACTGATTCTGCAGGTGGCGATCGACACGCCGTTGCGGCGGGTGTTCGACTATCTGCCGCCGCCCGTCACCGCGACCCCGGCCGGCGTTGCCGATCCGCCGCGACCCCAACCCGGTATTCGCGTGCGGATCCCGTTCGGCCATTCGACGAAACTCGGGGTCGTCGTCGCGGTCACCGATCGATCCGACGTGCCGCGCGCGAAGCTCCGGCGTGCGTACGAACTCATCGATCACGAACCGCTGTTCGATCCCGTCGGCTTCGACTTGCTACGTTGGGCGGCGGACTACTACCACCACCCGATCGGCGAGGTGTTCGCCGCCGCCCTGCCGGTGGCTCTGCGCGCCGGGCGATCCGCGCAAGCGCACCCGGTCGAATGGGAGCCGACGGCGCTCGGACTCGCCGAGACCGGATCGCCGTCGGATCGGCGCGCCCCGCACCAGCGCGCGCTGCTCGCGCACCTGCAAGCGCACGGTCCCCGCCCGACCGCCGAGCTCGTCGCGGTGTTCGATGCGGCAATCGTGCGTGCAGCCGCGACGCGCGGCTGGATACGCGAACGGCCGCGGTCGACGTTACCCGCGGGAGTCCCGCCCGGCGCCGCTCCGCGGCTGCGGTCGTCGCCGATCGAACTCAGCGAGGCGCAGCGGCTGGCGGTGGCCGCGATCGTCGAATCGGCGGGACGGTTCGCGGTCCACCTGCTGCACGGCGTGACCGGCAGCGGCAAGACCGAGGTCTACCTGCGCGCGATCGCGACGCTGATCGGCGCAAGAGGTCAGGCGCTCGTCCTGGTGCCGGAGATCTCGCTGACGCCGCAGCTCGTGGAACGCTTCCAGGATCGGTTCGATTCGGCACCCGCGATCCTGCATTCGGGGCTCGCCGCGGGCGAACGGCTCGAGGCCTGGCGGCGGGCGCGCAGCGGCGAAGCCCGCATCGTGATCGGCACCCGCTCGGCGGTCTTCGCACCACTCCCATGGCTCGCATTGATCATCGTCGACGAGGAGCACGATCCCTCGTACAAGCAACACGAGGGCTTCCGTTACTCCGCGCGCGACCTCGCGGTGATGCGCGCGCAGCGCGCGAACGTCGGGATCGTGCTCGGCTCGGCGACCCCGTCGCTCGAGAGCCTGGAGAACGCGACCCAGGGCCGGTATCGCAAGCTCACGCTGCCGGAGCGGCCCGGCGCCGCTCGCGCCGCCCGCATGCACCTCGTCGACCTGCGCCGCCACGCGGTCGACCACGGGTTCTCGCAACCGGCCATCGCCGCGATCTCGACCCATCTCGCGGCCGGCGCACAGGTGATCGTGTTCCAAAATCGTCGCGGCTACGCGCCGACCCTGTATTGCGCCGCCTGCGGTTGGGTCGCGACCTGCGCGCATTGCGACGCACGCCTGACGCTGCACCGGCATCCCGCCGGGCTGCGCTGTCATCATTGCGGCGCACAGCGCGCCCCGGCGAGCCACTGCGAGGCCTGCGGCCGTGACCTGCACCCGGTCGGGCACGGCACGGAGCGCATCGAGGAGACCCTCGTCCGGCTCTTTCCCGGACACGCCATTGCGCGTCTCGATCGCGACACCGTCGCGACGCGCGGCGCGATCGACGCACTGCTCGCCCGTGTCCGCCGCGGCGATGCGCGGATCCTGGTCGGCACGCAGATGTTGACCAAAGGTCATGACTTCCCCGAGATCGGGCTGGTGGTGATCCTGGACGCGGATCAAGGCCTGTTCGCGACCGACTACCGGGCCGCCGAACGGCTCGCGCAAACGATCATCCAGGTCGCCGGCCGCGCCGGCCGCGGCGCGCGTCCCGGCGAGGTGCTGATCCAGACGGAATTCCCGGATCACCCGTTGCTGCGATTGCTGATCGATGCCGGCTACGAAGCGTTCGCGACCCAGGCGCTCGCGGAGCGTCGCGAGGCGCGTTGGCCACCCTTTGCGCGCCTCGCCCTGCTGCGCGCCGACGCCAAGGACCCGGCACGGGTAGACGCGTTCCTGCATGCCGCCGCCCGCCTCGGGCATGCCACGCCGGGCGCGGCGGGCGGCGTCGTACTGCTCGGACCCGCGAGCGCGTTGATCGCAAGGCGTGCCGACCGCCACCGCGCGCACCTGCTGATCGAGGCAGAGAACCGGTCGACGCTGCAGCGCTTCCTCGGCGAGTGGCTGCCGCGGGTGGAGAATCTGCCGGCACCGCATGGATTGCGCTGGTCGCTCGACGTCGATCCCCTGGAGGTCGACTGAGGAGTTTCGGGTAAACTGCCGACCCCTGGAACGGCGGACGACGAGACGGAATCGCGCGTGAAGACAACGATCGAAACCCTGTTGCGACGGGCACTGGCGACGCTGCCGGAGGACCGGGTGCCGCCGGCCGCCCGCGCGACCGCTATCGAGGTCGAGCACACGCGGGATCCCGCGCACGGCGATTTCGCCAGCAACCTGGCGCTGCGCCTCGCGAAAGCCGCGCGGCAGAA
This sequence comes from Pseudomonadota bacterium, assembly GCA_021808035.1. GTDB lineage: Bacteria > Pseudomonadota > Gammaproteobacteria > Steroidobacterales > Steroidobacteraceae > Bog-1198. The sequence goes on along the minus strand of JAKBCG010000119.1, from coordinate 2,887 downwards.
CCCCCGCGCCCTGGCCGCGGCGCTGGTCGAGGCGCTGCCGGCGCACCCCGCGATCGCGAAAGTGGAGATCGCCGGCGCGGGCTTCGTGAACTTCTTCGTGCGCGACGACGCCTATCGCGCCGAGATCGCGCGGATCGTCGCCGCGGGACACGGTTACGGCCGCTCCCGGACCGGTGAGGGTCGGCGCGTCCAGGTCGAATTCGTCTCGGCGAATCCGACCGGGCCACTGCACGTCGGTCACGGGCGGCACGCGGCCTACGGCGCGACGCTCGCGAATCTGTTCGAGGCGACCGGCTGGCGCGTCGACCGCGAGTACTACGTGAACGACGCCGGCCGGCAGATGGAGATCCTCGCGGCGAGCACCTGGCTGCGTTACCTGGAAGCCTGCGGTGAGCGGATCGTGTTCCCGGCGAACGGCTACCGCGGCGACTACATCGCCGCGATCGCCGGCGCACTCCACGCGTCGGTCGGCGAAGCGCTGCGCCGGCCGGCCGCCGCGGTATTCCGCGACCTGCCGCCGGACGCGGGCGACGGCGGCGACAAGGACGCGTACGTCGATGCACTGATCGGCCGCAGCCGGGAACTGCTCGGCGCCGAGTCCTTCCGACGGGTCCTCGATTTCGCGCTGGCCGACATCCTCGGCGACATCAAGGACGATCTCACCGAATTCGGCGTCACCTTCGAGCGCTGGTTCTCCGAACGAAGCCTCGCCGATAACGGGTCGATCGACCGCGCCCTCGCGGCGCTCGAGCGGGCCGGGCACTCGTACCACAAGGACGGCGCGACATGGTTCCGCAGCACCGCGTTCGGCGACGAGAAGGACCGGGTCATGGTCCGCGAAAACGGCGTGAAGACCTATTTCGCGTCCGACATCGCCTACATCTTCGACAAGCTCGAACGCGGCTACGACCACCTGCTCTACGTCTGGGGCGCGGACCATCACGGCTACATCGCCCGCCTGCGCGCCGGGCTGACGGCGCTCGGCGGTCCGCCGGATCGTTTCGAGGTCCGCCTGGTGCAGTTCGTGACCCTGTACCGCGGCGGCGAGAAGGCGCAGATGTCGACGCGCTCCGGAGACTTCGTGACCTTGCGCGAGCTGCGGCGCGAAGTCGGCAACGACGCCGCGCGGTTCTTCTACGTGATGCGCAGCAACGATCAGCATCTCGACTTCGACCTCGAGCTCGCCAAATCGCGCACCAACGAGAACCCGGTCTATTACATCCAGTACGCGCATGCGCGCGTCGCAAGCCTGTTGCGGCAGCTCGGCGACCGCGGCCTCGAGCACGACGAGGCGCGCGGGCTCGCGGCCCTCGACCGGCTCGGCGAACCTCAGGAGGTCGCGCTGACCAAGCGTCTCGCGCTCTATCCGGAGACGATCGAGCAAGCCGCGTCGCAACGCGCGCCGCACATCCTCGTGCATTATCTGCGCGACCTCGCGAACGACTTCCACACCAATTACAGCGCCCATCAGATCCTCGTCGAGGATCCGGCGCTGCGCGATGCGCGGGTCGTGCTCGCGCGGGCGGTGCAGACGGTCGTGCGCAACGGGCTCGAACTGCTCGGCGTCGGCGCGCCGCAGACGATGTAGGCTCGGATCGATGACCCGCGATTACAAACCGCGGCGATCGCCGCAACGCGGACCGCGCAGGAGCGGCTTCTCGGGGGGCGCCGGCGTCGCGATCGGTCTCATGATCGGCCTGGCGATCGCGGCGGCGGTCCATTGGCACGATCGGCGCGCCTCCCGGTCGGCTCCGCCGCCCGCGGCGTCAGCGTCGGTGAGCCCGATGCCGGCCACGAGGCCCGCGGCGAAGCGCGCTCGAGCAGCCGCGTCGACCGCGACCGCGCCGCCCGCGAGTTCCTACGATTTCTACAAGATCCTGCCGAGCTTCGAGGTCGTGGTGCCGAACGACACCAAGGAAGCGCAGCCCGACGTCCGGCCGGCGCCCGAGACACGACCCGGTACCTACGTGATCCAGGCCGGTTCTTACAAGCACTTCGCGGACGCCGACCGGATCCGCGCGCAGCTCGCGCTGCAGGGGATCGAGTCCACGGTCCAGAAGGTCTCGGTGGACAAGGACACCTGGCACCGGATCCGGATCGGCCCGGTCTCGAACCTGCAACAGCTCAATCACATCCGCGACGTGCTGCGATCCGCACACATCCGCGCGCTGGTGATCCGCGTCGGCGGCTGAGCCCCGCGCGCCGCCTCACTCGTCGCCGAGCTGGCGGAAATCGACGCCGAGCGCGCGCAATTTGCGATAGAGGTGCGTGCGCTCCATCCCGACGCGCTTCGCGAGCTGACCGACCTTGCCGCCGCAGAGCAGGAGCTGTTGCTGGAGATAGGCGCGCTCGAACTGCTCGCGCGCTTCGCGCAGCGGCAGCGCGAGCAGGTCCTGCTTGACCAGAGGCTCGTCCGCCGAACGCTTGTCGGCGAGTTCCCGCTCCACCTCCTCGAGGCCGATTTCCTCGCCGCTGCCGAGGATCAGCACCCGTTGCACGAGATTCTTCAGCTCGTCGACGTTCCCCGGCCACGGGTAGTTGCGCAGCCGGTTCTGCGCGGCGACGCTGAACCGCCGCAGCGGCAGGTGCTGCTCATCCACGAACCGGTCGACGTAGAAGCGCAGCAAGTCCGGGACGTCCTCCACATAGTCGCGCAAGGGCGGCACGCGCAGCGTGATCACGTCGAGATGCGCGAGCAGGTCGCGGCGGAACGGCTCGGCGCCGATGCGCTGCTCGAAGCCCTCGACCGCGGAGCCGATCCAGCGCACGTCGAGCGGCAAATCCTCGCGACCGCCGACCCGGCGGTACGAGCGCTGTTCGATCGCACCGAGCAGGAGCCGCTGCGCCTGCGCGTTCAGATCTTCGAGACCGCTCAAATACAGCGTTC
>JAKBCG010000118.1 GCA_021808035.1 Pseudomonadota bacterium | reverse complement strand
TCACGCGCAGCCGGCACCGATACTCGCCGCGATCGTTGTACGCGCGCACGAGCTGCCCATCCGCGAGGACGCGCGCACCTGCGTCGAGCGGATGCATCTCGAGGAGCGGCTCGCCCTCGATGCTGCGCAGGCTCCGCACATTCACGAAGGTCGAGTTCAGGAAGTGCCGCGCCGGCGGCGAGATCATCGCGAGCGGATAGCGGACCGCGAGCGCAGGAGCCGAGCGCACCGATTCGTACGGCGGGACGTGATCGGCCGGGCCGAGCGACGGCGGGGCGAACTGCGCGCGCCCGTTCGCGGTCGCGAATCCGCCGCTGGCGAAGGGCGCGTCCGCGATCGGCAGCCGGATCCAGCCCTCGCGCCGCAACCGCTCGAAGTCGACCGCGTCCCCGAACGCCTGCGAGCCGATCGTCACGTCGTCGTCGCGGAAGCACGCCTCGGTGAAACCGAAACGCGACGCGAGCGCGCGGAACACCGCGGTGTTCGGCCGCGCTTCGCCGAGCGGCGCGATCGCCGGCTCGTTCACCATCAGGTAGACGTGGCCATAGCTCTTGTGCACGTCGAAGTGCTCGAGCTGCGTCGTCGCGGGGAGCACGAAATCCGCGTAGTCGGCGGTGTCGGTCTGGAAGTGTTCGAGCACCACCGTGAAAAGGTCCTCCCGGGCGAAGCCGCGCACGACCTTCGGCGACTCCGGTGCGACCGCGACGGGATTGCTGTTGTACACGACGAGCGCCTCGATCCGGGGGCCGAACTGCGCCGACCCGTCCGTGAGCAGCGCATCGCCGATCGTGCTCATGTTCACGGTGCGTGGCGTCGGGCCGGGGATCAGGTCCGGTCGCCGCAGAAGGCGCGAGTCGGTCGGCGCGAAGCCCGATGCGGACAACAACAGCCCGCCCGCGGGATCCCGCCACGCGCCGATCAGGCAGGGCAGGGCGGCGATCAGGCGGACCGCGCTGCCGCCGCCGTGGGTACGCTGCATTCCGTAGTTCAGCCGGATCGCGGCCGGTCGCAGCGTCGCATAATCCCGCGCGAGGCCGCGCACCTGCTGGGCATCGATCCCGCACACCGCGGCGGTGCGCTCCGGCGTCCACTCGCTCGCGACCGCTCGCAGGGCCGGCCAGCCGTCGGTGTAGGCCTCGACGTATTCCCGGTCGATCCAGCCCTGGACGTCGATCTCGCGGATCAGGCCGAGCGCGAGCGCACCGTCCGTGCCCGGCAGCAACGCGACATGCTGGTGACAGCGATCGGCGGTCTCGGTCCGGCGTGGATCGATGCAGATCAGTTTCGCGCCGGCGCGCTTCGCCTGCTGCGCGAAGGTCCAGAAGTGCAGGTTCGAGGCGATGCTGTTGCTGCCCCAGATCAGGATCACGCGGCTGTCGGCATAGCGCTCGACGTGCATCCCGACGCGGTTCCCGTAGGTCGCGTCGAGCGCGGCCGCGCCGGCGCTCGCGCAGATCGTCCGGTCGAGCAGCGACGCGCCGAGCCGGTGGAAGAATCGCGCCGACATCGAATCGCCCTGCACGAGTCCCATCGTTCCGGCGTAGCTGTACGGCAGGATCGCCGCGGGGTCGCGCGCCGCGATGCGCCCGAGCCGCGCCGCGATCTCGTCGAGCGCCTCGTCCCAGCCGACCCGCTCCATCCGTCCGGCGCCCTTCGGACCGACCCGGCGCAGCGGATGGAGCAGACGCTCCGGATGGTAGGTGCGCTCGGGGTAGCGCGCGACCTTGGTGCACAGCGCGCCGTGCGTCGGCGGGTGATCCGGATCGCCCTGCACGCGAACCGCGACACCGTCCTCGACGGTCACGCGGATCGCGCAGGTGTCCGGACAATCGTGTGGACACGCGGCGTGGACGAAGCGCTTATCGGTCATCGTTTGCAGTGCCGTCGAAACCTTTGCGGACAGGATACCACCGGGGGATCGACCCCATAACGGGTACAATGCGCCGCAGTCGAATTCGAGAACGGGGTATCGATGTCCATGGATCCAGCCGCGGCCGCCTCGGGCCGCGTCGCCGACGCGTTGGTCACGCGGCTCGCCGCGCACGGCGTCGAACGCGTGTTCACGGTCGCCGGCGAGAGCTATCTCGACGTGCTGGACGCACTCTACGACCGGCGGCGCACGATCGACGTCGTGACCTGCCGTCACGAGGCGGCCGCGGCGAACATGGCCGAGGCCACCGCGAAGCTCGCGGGTCGTTGCGGCGTTGCGTTCGTCACGCGCGGTCCAGGCCTCACGCAGGCGAGCATCGGCGTGCACACCGCGCAGCAGGACGCGACCCCGATGGTGCTGTTCGTCGGCGAGATCGCGCGTGAAGATCGATTTCGTCGCGCGTTCCAGGAAGTCGACCTCTCGCTCACCTTCGCGGACCTGGCGAAGGGCGTGCTGCGGATCGATCTGCCGCAGCGGACCGCCGAGATCGTCGACCGCGCATTCCAGCTTGCCCGCGCGAATCGCCCGGGTCCGGTGATCGTGGGTCTGCCGGAAGACGTGCTTGGAGAGAGCGGCGCGAGCGCGACGCACGAGCCGCCGGCGCGCATCGAACTCCCGGCCCCGTCGGGCGCGCGGATCCACGAGATCGGCGCGCGCCTCGCGGCCGCGCGACGGCCGCTGCTGTGGGTCGGCGGGAGTGGTTGGACCGCGGAGGGCGTCGCGGCCCTGCGGCGCTTCGCCGAGGGCTGGGAACTGCCGGTCGTGACAGCCTTCCGGCGCAAGGATCACTTTCCGAACGAATCCGCGAGCTACGCGGGCGAGCTCGGCTACGGCACGCCGGCGAGCCTCGTCGAGCGGGTCCGCGCCGCCGATCTGCTGCTCGTGCTCGGCGCACCGCTCGGCGACGTCGAGACCGGCGGCTACCGCTGGCTCGATCGGACCCGGACCACGGCCCGCCTGATCCACCTGCACCCTGATGCGGCGACGCTGTCGGCGGTGTTCCCCGCGGGCGTCGCGCTGCAGTGCGACCTGAACGCGGCGGTGGACGCGCTCGCGGCGCTCGAGGCGCCGGCGCACGCGCCGCGGGCCTGGTCCGACTGGACGCGCGCGGCGCGCGCCGAACACCTCGCCTTCATCGAACCGGTCGAGGTCCGCGGCGAACTCAACCTCTCGCGGGTGTTTCGCCACCTGCGCGCGGAGCTGCCGGAGTCCGCGATCGTGACGAACGGCGCCGGCAACTACGCCGCCTGGCTCCACCGGTTCTTCGAGCACCGGACGCACGGCACGCAGCTCGCGCCGGGGAGCGGGGCGATGGGCTATGCGGTGCCCGCCGCGATCGCCGCGAAGCTCGCGCACCCGACGCGGGAGGTCGTCTGCGTCGCCGGCGACGGCTGTTTCCTGATGGCCGCGCAGGAGCTCGCGACCGCGGCGGCGCGCGGCTTGAAGATCCTGTTTCTGGTCGTCAACAATGGCAGCTACGGAACGATCCGCATGCACCAGGAGAACCGCTTCCCGGGGCGCGACATCGCGACCACGCTGCACAATCCGGATTTCGTCGCGTATGCACGCGCGTTCGGACTGCATGCGCGGCGCGTCGCGCGCACGGAGGATTTCCCGGCCGCGCTCGCCGAGGCACGCACCGCGCCCGGCCCGGTGTTGCTCGAGCTGGTCAGCTCGGTCGTCGACATCGCGCCGGGACAGCGGCTGCCGGCGGGTCGAGGATAGCCCGGGTCCGCGTCGCGGATCTGGCGTCCGCGGTTCCGGCGCTGCGTCGAAGGGTGCTGGGTCGGAGGATGCTGGGATGGAAGAGAGCAAAGGACCGCTGACCGCGTGGTACCTCGTCGGGGTCGTCGCGCTCCTCGTGGTGCTGCAGCTGCTGCTGACCACGCAGACGCCGGAGACGCTGAGTTACAGCGACTTCAAGACCTTGCTGCAGGCACACAAGGTCGACGACCTGACGATCGGCGACTCGACGATCGAAGGCACGGTCGACACCCAGGGGATCGCGAAGCTCATATCGCCGAAGACGCTCGCCGCGCTCGACAAGACCACCGACGACCACGGTGCGCATCGGTTCGTCACCCGCCGGGTCGAGGATCCGGGCCTCGTCGCCGCGCTGGACGCGGCCAAGGTTCATTACGAGGGCGCCGAGGACAGCCACTGGACCTCGACCTTGTTCGCCTGGCTGATCCCGGGCCTGCTGATCGCGGGCCTCGGGATGATGATGTTACGGCGCACCGACGCGGGCGCCGGATCGATCGCGCAGATCGGGCACAGCCACGCGAAGGTATTCGTGCAGAAGGAGACCGGCGTGCACTTCTCCGACGTCGAAGGGATCGACGAGGCGAAGGAGGAGTTGATGGAAGTCGTGCGCTTCCTGAAGGACCCGGAGCGCTATCGCCGGCTCGGCGGACACATTCCGAAGGGCATCCTGATCGTCGGTGCGCCCGGCACCGGGAAGACCCTGCTCGCGAAGGCGGTCGCCGGGGAGGCGGGCGTGCCGTTCCTGTCGATCAGCGGCTCGGAATTCGTCGAGATGTTCGTCGGCGTCGGCGCCGCGCGGGTGCGCGATCTGTTCCAGCAGGCCGAGAAGGTCGCGCCGTGCATCATCTTCGTCGATGAGCTCGATGCGCTCGGCAAGGCGCGCGGCGTCACCGGCTACGGCGGCAACGATGAGCGCGAGCAGACGCTGAATCAGCTGCTCGTCGAGATGGACGGCTTCGACACGACGAGCGGCGTGATGGTGATGGCGGCGACGAACCGGCCGGAGATCCTCGACCGCGCACTGCTGCGGCCGGGCCGCTTCGACCGGCACGTCGCGATCGACCGGCCGGACGTGCGCGGGCGCGAGAAGATCCTGCGGCTGCACGCGCAAAAACTGGTGCTGGCCGCGAACGTCGATCTCGCGGCGGTCGCGGCGAAGACGCCCGGTTTCGCGGGCGCGGATCTTGCGAACATCGTGAACGAGGCTGCGCTACACGCGGCCCGGGCGGACAAGCAGTCGGTGGAGATGAGCGACTTCGACAGCGCGATCGACCGCGTGATCATCGGTCTCGAGAAGCGCAACAGGGTCATGAACGCGAAGGAGAAGCAGACCGTCGCGTACCACGAGGCGGGGCACGCGCTGGTCGCCGAGTCGCGGCCCAACGCCGACCGGGTCGCGAAGATCTCGATCATCCCACGCGGCATCGGCGCGCTCGGCTTCACCCAGCAGCAACCGACCGAGGACCGCTACCTGCTGAGGCGCAGCGAACTGCTCGACCGGCTCGACGTGCTGCTCGGCGGCCGTGTCGCCGAGGAGATCGTGTTCGGCGACGTGTCGACCGGCGCGGAGGACGACCTGCAGAAGGCGACCGACATGGCCAGGCACATGGTCACCCAGTACGGCATGAGCGCACGGCTCGGCCAGGCCACCTATGAGACGCCGCGGGCGAGCGCCTTCCTCGATGCGCCGGCGCCGCCGGAGCGGTTCACCTACAGCGAGCACACCGCCCAGCTGATCGACGAGGAGATCGCGCAACTGCTCGAAGAAGCGCACCATCGGGTCGCGACGACGCTGAACGACCGGCGCGCGCAGCTCGAAAGGATCGCGCAACGCCTGTTGCACGAGGAAGTCGTCACCCGCGAGGCGCTCGCAGAACTGCTCGCGGCGCCGCCGACGGCGCCGACCCCGGCCCCCGCGATCAGCGCTTGAGCATCGTCTCGGGGAGCGCTGGGCGGCTCGGCCGCCACACGAGGATTGCGCCGAGCGCGAGCGCGGCGAAGGTCGCGCCCGCATAGAATGTGTACCCCGCGCCCGCCTGCGACCAGATCCATCCGGCGAGTCCGCTCGCGACCAGCATCGCGCCTCCGCTCGCCAGATTGAACAACCCGAACGCCGTGCCGCGCAGCGGCGCCGGCGCGGCGTCCGTGACCATCGCGGCGAGCAGGCCCTGGGTGATGCCCATGTGCACGCCCCAGAGTCCGACGCCGAGGGCGAGCATCGGCCAGCTGCGGCCGCGCGCGAGCGCGAGGTCCGCGAGGATCAACACCGCGAGTCCGGCCGCGAGCAGACGCGGGTGGCTGATCCGGTCCGCGAGCCGGCCGAACGGGTAGGCGCAGGCCGAGTACACCACGTTCATCGCGACCATCACGAGCGGCACGTACGCGACCCGCACGCCGTCCTGCTGGGCGCGCAGCAGCAGGAACGCCTCGCTGAAGCGGGCAAGTGTCGCGAGTCCGCCGATCAGGACCACCCACCAGTAGGCGCCGCCAAGCTGGCGCAGGCTCTCGCGCCGCAGAGGATTGCGCCGAACGGCGCCCGCCGCGGGCGGGCGCACGGGCTCGGCGACGCCGAGCTCGAGCAGGACGACCGCGAGCAACGCCGGCACCACCGCGACCCAGAACACCGCGCGGAAGCGGTCGTGCCACGCGAGCATCAGGGCGACCGCGATCAGCGGTCCGAGGAACGCGCCGATCGTATCGAGCGATTGCCGCAGACCGAACGCGGCACCGCGCAGTTCGCGCGGCGCGATGTCCGCGATCAGCGCGTCGCGTGGCGCGCCGCGGATGCCCTTGCCGACCCGATCCAGGATGCGCGCGCCGAGCACGAGGTGCACCGTTCCGGCGAGCGCGAACAACGGCTTGGTGAGCGCGGACAGACCATAGCCCAGCACCGTGAGACGCTTGCGGCGCCCCAGATAGTCGCTCAGGGTGCCGGAGAACACCTTCACGACCAGCGACGTCGCCTCGCCGAGGCCCTCAATCATCCCGACCACGAACGCGCTCGCGCCGAGCGAGTCGACCAGGAACAGCGGCAGGAGCCCGTGGATCATCTCCGAGGAAACGTCCATCAACAAGCTCACTCCGCCGAGGATCCAAATCGCCCGCGGCAGCGTCGGGCGCCCGGGCGAGGGCGGGGGCGGGGGTAAAGGTGGGGGCGCTTGGGTCATTGCGTGCTCATCGGTTCGCGGGACGCGTCGACCGGCGGGAAGCGGCCTGCGACGCCGCGGTCGGGCGGTGGCAGCGGACCGGAGAACCGCACCGCGCGCGCATCGAGGTGCGCCTCGGCCGGCCCGACGAGCCGGCCGTAGAGCCGCCGGCACGTGTCGTACGCCGCGATCCCGGGCCAGTCCGCCGGCAACAACTCCCGCGGGAGCAGGGGATCGCGCAGATGGATCCTGCGATACTCGTGGATCAGGAGCGTGCGCACCACGAACGCCGTCGCCGGCTCGAGCGCACGCCGCTCCTCGAGCGATCGTGCGACCGCCGCGTAGCGGCGGATGAACCGTCGATAGCGGGTCGCCAACTCGGTGAGGTCCCAGCCTTGCCGCACGAGGCGCGACCGCTCCGCGTCCCCCTACACGGGGCGCGGGGTCACGAGGAGCATCGGCGCGCGCGATGCCTGGTCTATGTCGAAACCGATCCCGGCGTGTACCAGGTACGCTATGCGCAAGGCGACGACAGCGCACGGCGGATGCTCGACGCGCATCGCGTGCATTTCACTTACGCCGCCAATATCGGCCAGCCCGACTGCGTGCTGCCGACGGCGGGCCTGCGATGGCATCCGACGCGTCCGCCGGT
>JAKBCG010000117.1:4708-7537 GCA_021808035.1 Pseudomonadota bacterium | reverse complement strand
ACCGTCGATCTCGACGGCCCGAGGGCCGGCGAGGTGCTGGTCGAGATCAAGGCGACCGGCATTTGTCATACCGACGAATTCACGCGGTCCGGCGCCGATCCCGAGGGACTGTTCCCCGCGATCCTCGGTCACGAGGGCGCCGGCATCGTCGTCGACGTCGGCCCCGGCGTGACCTCGGTGAAGAAGGGTGATCACGTGATCCCGCTGTACACGCCCGAGTGCCGGCAGTGCAAATCCTGCCTGTCGCGCAAGACGAACCTGTGCACCGCGATCAGGGCGACCCAGGGCAAGGGCGTGATGCCGGACGGCACCAGCCGGTTCTCGATCGGCAAGGACATGATCCATCACTACATGGGCTGTTCCACGTTCTCGAATTTCACGGTGCTGCCGGAGATCGCGGTCGCGAAGATCCGCGAGGACGCGCCGTTCGACAAGGTGTGCTACATCGGCTGCGGCGTCACGACCGGCGTCGGCGCGGTCATCAACACCGCGAAGGTCGAGCCCGGCGCGAACGTGGTCGTCTTCGGCCTCGGCGGGATCGGGCTGAACGTGATCCAGGGCGCGCGACTGGCGGGCGCGAACAAGATCATCGGCGTCGATCTGAATCCGCGACGCAAAGCGCTCGCCGAGAAGTTCGGCATGACGCACTTCGTGAACCCGAAGGAGACCGGCAAGGACCTCGTCGCGCACCTGGTCGAACTGACGGACGGGGGCGCGGACTACAGCTTCGAATGCGTCGGCAACGTCGAGCTGATGCGCCAGGCGCTCGAGTGTTGCCACCGGGGCTGGGGCGTCTCGGTCATCATCGGGGTCGCCGGCGCCGGCCAGGAGATCCACACGCGGCCGTTCCAGCTCGTCACGGGACGCGTCTGGAAGGGGACGGCGTTCGGCGGCGCGCGTGGTCGCACCGACGTGCCGAAGATCGTGGATTGGTACATGGACGGCAAGATCAACATCGACGACCTGATCACCCACCAGCTGCCGCTGGCGGACATCAACCGGGCGTTCGACCTGATGCACGCCGGCGAATCGATCCGCAGCGTCGTCGTCTACTGAAGGACGCGGCCGGGTCGGCTCAGGCGGTCTCGGCGTCGGGCCAGAGAAGCGCGCCGAGATGCTCGCAGGCCTCGATCAGCGCGGTCGCCGCCTCGCGGGTGCTCGCGTCGAGCCGCCGGTCGTGCGTGAGCAGCCAGGTCAGTCGCGCCCGGCGCGATCGTGCCGAGGGCTCGCCGTCGAACAGCGCGGGGAACAACGCGAGGGCGTCGATGAACTCGCGCATCGCCGGGCTTGCTTGAACGGCCGGTGCGTCGAGGAGGATCGATTTCAGCCAGTCGACGCAGCGTTTCGCGAGCGCGGCCCGCGTCACGCCGAGTCCGGTGGGCCGGCTCGTCGTGGTCGAGGTCGGCGCGCCCGCGAGTTGCCGGAAGCGGTCGACCGTGGCTTCGTCCGCCGGCATCGCCGGGCTCGCGTCCGCGAGCACGGAACGCAGCAGATCGGCAAGCAGCAACGACAGCGACTCGGCGAGGAGGCGGCGCGACTGCTCGACGTCCGGCTGGGCGAAGTCGTCCCAGAATCCCGCTTCACCCAGACGCCGCGGCCGTGATCGATTCGACATGAGCGTCAGTGTAGCGACTCGATCACGGCGTGCAACCGTCGTCCCAGACGCATCCCCTCGCGAGCGTGACGTCGACCGCGGAATCACGATCGAGCTCGGGTCGGTCGGCGTCCGTCGCGGGAACCGCTGGGTACTGCGCGGCGTGACGGCGCGGCTGCTCGCCGGCCGGCGATACGCGCTGATCGGCGAGAACGGCGCCGGCAAGACGCAGTTCCTGAAGCTCCTGGCCACCGACGTCTGGCCCACGCCGACCGGACGCGAGTCGCTGCGCTACCTGTGCGACGGCCGACCGCTCGAGGGCGGCGAGGCGAAGGCGCGGATCGCCTACCTGGGCGCGGAACGCCAGGACCGCTATGCGCGCTACGGCTGGAACCCGCGGGTCGGCGAACTGCTCGCGACCGGGCTGCACGGCACCGACCTGCTGCTCGCGGCACCGACCGCGCGGGAGTGGCGGCGAGTCGAGCGCATCGCGCGGCATGCGGGCATCACGGCGCTGCTCGGCCGCCGCTTTCTCGCATTGTCGTACGGGCAGAAGCGGATCGCGCTGCTCGCGCGCGCACTGATCAGCGAGCCCGACTGGCTGCTGCTCGACGAATTCCACAATGGGCTGGACGCAGCCTTTCGCGAGCGCGCAAGCCGTCTGCTCGCGTTTGCCCGGGCGCGGGGGCAGGCCTGGGTCGTGGCCGCGCACCGTGCGGCGGATCTGCCGGCCGGGACCACCGAGGGACTTTGGCTGCGGGCGGGGCGCCTGGTCGCGACCGGACCGCTCGAACACCGGCACCGGCGCGAACTCGACCGCGCCGCGCGCGTGCCCGGCCGGGCTGGCGCCGCGCGTCGCGCCGCGCGCCGGGCCGGCCCGCCGCTCCTCGAGTTGCGCGACGTCGACCTGTACGTCGAATATCGCCGCGTGCTGCGCGCGGTGAGCTGGACCTTGCTCCCCGGCGAGCACTGGGCCGTCGTCGGCGCGAACGGCAGCGGCAAGAGCAGCTTCCTGAAGCTGCTCTACGGCGATCTCGCCCCGGTGCTCGGCGGCCGGCTCGAGCGTGCCGGCTGCCCGCCGGGCGCGCCGATCGACGCGTGGAAGCGCCACGTCGGCTACGTGTCGGCCGACCTGCAAGCCGACTATCAAGCGGACGTCGACCTCGCGACGCTGGTCGCGAGCGGCGCCCGTGCGAGCATCGGGATCGCCGCGCCGCTGACCGCCGCCGAACTCG
>JAKBCG010000117.1:0-4698 GCA_021808035.1 Pseudomonadota bacterium | reverse complement strand
CGCGCGAACGACGCTGCGGCTGTTCGGGCTCGCGGCGGCGGCGCGGCGCAGGCCGCGCGAGCTCTCGTACGGCCAGATGCGCCGCGCGCTGATCGCGCGGGCGGTCGCCCACGCCCCCCGGTTGCTGCTGCTCGACGAACCGCTGACCGGCCTCGATCCTCGCCAGCGTGCCGCCGTGAAGCGGGGTCTTGCGAGGCTCGCGCGCGCCGGCACGACCCTGGTCGTCGCCGTGCATCATCTCGAGGATCTGCCGGTCGCGGTCGCCGGGCGTCTCGAGCTCGAGTCGCGGCGTGTTCGCGTCACGCATACAATGCGACCACGCGCGACATCTCGTCCGAAGCCGGGGAATCCGAAGTGTCCTTGATCGTCCTGTCGCTGCTGATCCAGGTCGCGCTGATCGTGCATGTGCTGAGGACCGGCCGGAACATGCTGTGGATCCTCGCGATCGGCTTCCTGCCGTTCGCCGGGTCCCTCGCCTACCTCGTGGTGGAGATCCTGCCGGACCTCGCCGGCGGGCGGACCGCGCGGCGCGCGGGCCGCGGCCTGGGGCGCTGGGTCGACCCCGACCGCGCGCTGCGCAAGGCGCGAACCGAGGTGGAGGTCGCCGGCAACGTCGATGCGCGCCGCCGGCTCGCCGAGGAACTGACCCGACGGGGCCGCTACGACGAGGCGATCGAGGTGTGCCGTGGAGGACTCGTCGGCGTGTTCGAGCACGACCCGACGCTGCTCCTCGAACTCGCCCGCGCGAGCTTCGCGACCGGAGATTACGCCGCGGCACGGTCGAGCCTCGAGCGTCTGGAGCGACACAACCCGGAATTCGGTTCCGCCGACGCGAGGCTGCTCTACGCCCGTGCGCTCGAGGCCGGGGGCGATCTCGAGGAAGCCTTGCGGGAGTATGCGAGGGTCGCGCCGGTATTCCCCGGCGCGGAGGCCCGGCTGCGGTACGGGCAGCTCCTGAAGCGTCTCGGCCGCACCGATGAGGCGGTGCGCGAATTCCGCGATCTGCTGGAGGCGGCGCGGATCGCCCCCGCGCACTACCGGCGGGCGCAGGCCGAGTGGCTCGGGATCGCGCGCCGCGAGCTCGGATAGGCGCCGCTGGCGCCGCGGTGTGCGAACGCGGTAATCTCAGCATTCGAATTCCAAGAATGCAACCCACGGGGAGGAGCCAACCCAATGATCCGGACCCACCGATCGAGAGCCTGCGCGGTGATAGTGGCCGCCGCCGTCGCGCTCGCCGCCTGCGCGAGCAAGATGCAACCTGCGCAGCAGATGATCTCCAAGATCGAAGCGGTCGTCGCCGCGGCGCAACCTGAGGCCGCGAAGTACGTACCCGATCAGTTGAAGGACGTGCAGGACAAGGTCGCGAACCTGAAGTCCGCGTTCGCGCAGAAGGACTACGGCTCGGTGATCACCGCCGCGCCCTCGGTGCTCGCGTCCGCGCAGGGGCTCGCGGCCGCGGCCGCGCAGAAGAAGATGGTCGTGATGGGCGAGCTGAACGAGCAGTGGACGCGGATGTCCGCGAACCTGCCCGCCGGTGTCGCCGCGGTCCAGAAGCGGATCGAGGAACTTTCCCACAATGCGCGCCTGCGCAAGGGAATCGACCTCGCGGCCGCGAAGAAGAGCCTCGACGACGTGAACTCGACCTGGGCCACCGCGAAGAGCGACTTCACGTCGGGTCATGTCGGGCAAGCCGTGTCGGCGGCCAAGGACGTGCAGACGAAGCTGCAGAGTCTCGCGGAGTCGATCAAGGTCCAATTGCCGCAGGCGGATGGCGCCGGCGACACGCCGGCTGCCGCACCGACGAACTGATCCGACCGCAGCGGTGGCGGGCGCGCCGGCGCCCGCCACCGCCCGCGGCTCACGGCGCGAGCGTGCCCTCGGCGACGATCACCGCGCAGCCGCCGATGCGCACCGCGACCGGTCGGCCGGCCTCGAGGTCCCAGCGAACCTCGACGCGTCCCGGGCGGCCGAGCTGCGCGCCTTGCAGACCGACGAAGCCGGGATCGGCCGGATCGAGCAGCGCCGCTTCCAGCAGGTAGGTCGCGAGCATCGCGTGCGCATTGCCGCTCACCGGATCCTCGGGGATGCCGATCGCCGGGCAGAACATGCGCGACTCGGTCACCGCGCCGTCGGGTCCCCGCCGGAACGCGAACGCGAAGAACCCGTCCACCCCGAGCTCGCGCCCCAGCGCGAGCAGCGGTTCGATCCGCGGCGCGAGCCGCTCGAGCGCGGCTGCGTCCGCGAGCGGGATCAGCAGCCTCGAGCCCCCGTCGCGGCACGCGCGCGCCGGCAGCGCTTCGTGCAGCCGTTCCCCCGGTAGACCGAGCGTCTCGGCAACCCGCAGCGCCGTCTTCAACGGGAGCGGCGCCTCGAGACGGGGGACGGCCCGTCGAAATTCGACCGTCGGCGGCCGGTCGGGCAGCCGCGCGTCGCGGCGCACCTCGACCTCGACGATCCCGATACCGCAGCGTTGGCGGGCGACGCCGAGCGCGCGGCGGCCGGCCGCGAACAACACCGCGTGAGCCGCGACAGTCGCATGGCCGACGAAGGGCGCCTCCTTGCGCGAACTGAAGAAGCGGACAGCGACGTCCTCGCCGGGCGCGCCCGAGTGCCGCACGAACGCGCACTCGGCGTGGGCGAACTCGCGTGCGATCGCCTGCATCCGCGCATCGTCGAGTCCGTCGGCGTCGAGCACGACCGTCGCCGGATTCCCGCCGAACGGAGTCAGGGTGAACGCATCGACATGGAACATCCGCATGCCATCGACTCTCCTGGGCCGGTGATATCGCCCGGAGTTTTGCACGAGCGCCGGCCTGCCGCTACACTGTCCGGGCCCAAGGGGTGGCCGCAAGGCCTGAGATGCACCCGCGGTCGCGACGTCGGCCGGCGGGGCGAACCCGTCGAACCTGATCCGGCTAGTACCGGCGTAGGGAGTGGTCGAAATGCACGCAGCCGTCGAAATCAGCCTGTACCCGCTCGGCGAGGACTACATCGCCCGAATCCTCGCCTTCATCGAGCGATTGAATCGTCACCGGGACCTGCGCATCGTCACCAACGATCTGAGCACCCAGATCTGGGGGGATCTCGCGCGCATCATGGCGGTGCTCACCGAGGAATTCGAGCGTGCCGCGGTCGATGCGCCGCAGCTCATATTTGTGATGAAGGTGCTGCCGAAGCTCGCCGCGCCCGCGGCGCCCGACGCGACCTGATCGATGCACGAGCTCCTGGCCCAGCTCGCGGTGGCCTGGCGCACCGCGAGCTGGATCGAGATCGTCGCGGCGACGCTCGCGATCCTCTATCTGCTGCTCGCGATCGGCCAGCGGCGCAGTTGCTGGGTCGCCGCCTTCACCAGTTCGGCGTTGTACGTGATCGTGATGTTCCGCGCGCGGCTCTACATGGAGTCGGTGCTCAACGTGTTCTACGCCGCGATCGCGGTGTACGGGTGGTGGCAGTGGTCGCGCCGCTCGAGTGAGGCGAACAGCGGGGTGCAACGCTGGTCGATCGGGCGTCACGTGCTCGGCTTCGCCGGCATCGTCGCCTGTTCGTTGTGCAGCGCGTATTTCCTGCGCCGGTACACGCCGGCCGCATGGCCGTTCGTCGACTCGATGGTGACCTGGTCGAGCGCGTTCGCGACCTATCTCGTCGCCGTGAAGGTCTACGAGAACTGGCACTGGTGGTTCGTGATCGATTCGGTCGCGATCTTCGTGTATTGGCGCCGGGAACTGTATCCCACGATGCTGTTGTTCGGCGTGTACCTGGTGATGATCGGATTCGGCATCCGCGAATGGCGGCGGAGCCTGCCGGCGTGAAGCCGGCGTCGCACGCCGGGATCGAGCGGGTCGCGCGGCAATACCTCCCGGGCCGCGGGGCGGTGCGGCTGCAGCGGATCGGCACCGGACTCGGGAGCCGCACTTATCGCGCCGAGCGCGCCGGCCGGGTCTATGCGCTGCGGTTCGCGCCCGCGGACGAGCGCGGGGAGGGCTTCGACCCGCGATGGGAGCATGCGGTCCGCACGGTTGCGGGCGCGGCGGGTCTCGCGCCCGAGGTCGTACGCTCCGACCCGGACGCCGGCATCCTCGTTTCGCGCTGGGTCGAGGGGTCTTCCTGGGACGCGGTCGCGCTCGACGATCCCGGCCGGATCGCCGCGGTCGCGGCGCTGATGCGCTCGATCCACGCGCTTGCGCCGCCGGTGCCCGCCCGTCGGATCGGCGTTGCCGACTGGATCGCCCATTACGAGCGCGCGCTCGGCGGGTCCGTGACGATCGTCGACGACGGCGCCGCGCTGCGCGCCGCGGCCGGGGTTCGACTGCGCCTGCTCGCGCAGACCGATGAAGACGCGCCGGCGCTGTGTCACAGCGACCTGCATGCGCTGAACCTCATCGAAACCCCGACCGGACTCCTCGCGCTCGACTGGGAATACGCGCACGTCGGCGACCGGTTCTGGGACGTCGTCGGTTGGAGCTGCGCGTGCGACTGGACGGACGCGACGCGCGCCGTCCTGCTCGAACGCTATCTGGGGCGCGAGCCGAGCGCGCGGGAACGGACCCGCTTCGTCGCGGTCGGGTGGCTCTACGACTACGTCGGCGTGTTGTGGAGCGAGCTGTTCCTGCGGCGCGCCGCAGACGCGGAGGCGGCGGACGCGCGTGCGCGTGCGCGGCGGATGATCGCGCGGCTCGAATCGCCGCTCGTTGCCGCACG
>JAKBCG010000116.1 GCA_021808035.1 Pseudomonadota bacterium | reverse complement strand
CTCACCTGGCACGTCACGCCCGACAAGATGGTCTATGCGACCTGGTCGCAAGGGTTCCGTCCGGGCGGGTTCAACCGCGCGCAGTCGATCATCAAGCCGTCGTCGCCGATCTACGGGCTGTTCACCCCGCCGCTTGCGTATGCACCCGACACCCTGACGAACATCGAGGCGGGCTGGAAGACCGAATGGTTCGATCACCGGTTCATGTTCAACGGCGCGATCTACCAGGAGAACTGGAACAACACCCAGATCGAGATCTTCGATCCGGGCGTGACCGGCAACCTCACTTTCACGACGAACGGGCCGAACTACCGCGTCCGCGGCGTCGAGACCTCGTTCATCGCCCGCGTGACCCACGCGTTGACCGTGAGCGGCGCCGCGTCCTGGAACAGCAGCGAGGTCGTGAAGACCCTGTCGCTCGTGAACCCGCACACCGGCCAGCCGATAAATATAGCGAACCCGTTCGGCGCGCTCGGCACGCCGCTGTCGCAGTCGCCGCCGTTCGAGGCGAACATCCGCGCCCGCTACGAATTCAGGATCCGCGACTACCACGCGTTCTGGCAGGTCGCGGCGACGCATCAGGCGCACTCCTACGCGACGACCGATCATCTGACCACGACGCTGCAAGGCGCCACCGTCGCGTTCGACGATCCGGGCTTCTCGACCTACGACGCGTCGCTCGGCATCGGCAAGGGCGCGTGGAGCGCGCAGCTCTACGGGCGCAATTTGACCGACGTGCGCGCGGTGCTGTTCTCGAGCTACGCGGAGTACGTGAAGATGGAGACCGTGAACCGGCCGCGGACGATCGGCGTCAGCTTCTCGTACAAATTCTGACGGCGCGGCGCGCGGGCGGCGTTCGCCGCCCGCGCGAATCCGGTAGAATCGCTCGCAGGGGGCGGGGCCTTTCGCCCGCCCTTTTTTTTCTTCGCGCGCACCAGAAAATAGCGAGATGGCCGGAACGCAGTCAGACCTCCTCGAAAACCGCGTCGAGGCCGAATCGCGGCGCATCCGCGAGCGCCTCGAACGGCGCGAGTTCGGGGCCGCGCTCGAGGCCGCTCGAGCGCTGCTGGCGGACGCCCCGGATCATCGCGACGCGCTCTATCTGGTCGCGGTGGCCGAGCGGTACTGCGGCCGCGTCGCCGACGCGCTACGCACGCTCGTGACGCTCGAGGAACGACACCCGGATTTCGGCCGCCTGTACCAGGAGCGCGGTCATTGTCACCGCCTGCTCGGCGAACCGACCGCCGCGCTCGCGGCATACGGCCGCGCGGTGGCCGCAAACGCTTCCCTCGTGGCGAGCTGGCGCGCCGTTGCCGAGCTCTCGCGCGCGGCCGGCCACGAGGCGGACGCGCGCGCCGCCGAGGCCGAGGTCGCGCGCCTCGCGCGCCTGCCGTCGGCGCTCGTCGCGGCCTCGGGGATGATCGCCGAGGGCGATCTTCAGGCGGCCGAGCGCGTGCTGCGACGCTTTCTGCAGACCCACGTCACGCACGTGGATGCGATGCGTCTGCTCGCGCAGATCGGCGTGAAGCTCGAAGTGCTCGACGATGCGGAGTTCCTGCTGGAGAGCGCGCTCACGTTCGAGCCGGACAACGTCGTGGTCCGCTATGAATACGCCTCGGTGCTCGCGCAACGGCACAAGCACGCGCTGGCGCTCGCCGAGGCCGAGAAGCTGCTCGCGATCGATCCGGCGAATCGGGCGTTCCGGATCGTGCACGCGAACGCCTGTGTCGGCCTCGGGCGGCAGCAGGAGGCGGTCGCCACCTACCGCGCGCTGCTCGACGATTCGCCGCAGCAAGCGGATCTGTACCTGTCGATCGGCCACGCCGAGAAGACGCTCGGACGCCAGGCCGAGGCGATCCGCGCCTATCGACTCGCAGCCGAGTCCCGGCCGGCGTTCGGCGACGCGTACTGGAGCCTCGCGAACCTGAAGACCTACCGGTTCGAGGACCGGGAGATCGGCGAGATGCGCCGGCACGAAGCCGCCGGGTCGACCGGTCCCGTCGACCGCTATCACCTGTGTTTCGCGCTCGGCAAGGCCCTCGAGGATCGTGCCGAGTACGAGGAGTCGTTCCGGTTCTACGAGCGCGGCAATGCGCTCAAGAAGCGCGAGTGCCGGTATTCCGCGGATGCGCTCGAACGGACCCTGCGCCAGCAGTTCGAGGTCTGCAGCGCGTCGTTCCTGCGCGAGCGCGCCGGTTTGGGTGATCCGGATCCGGCGCCGATCTTCGTCGTCGGTCTGCCGCGTGCGGGCTCGACCCTGATCGAGCAGATCCTCGCGTCGCACTCGCGGGTCGAAGGCACCGCCGAGCTGGCCGAGATCCCGCAGCTCGTGCAACGGCTCGCGGGGCGCGAGACCAAGGACGGACCGCCGCGTTATCCCGCGGTGCTGCGCGAAATCGCGCCCGAGGACTGGCGCTCCCTCGGCGCGCGATACCTGGCCGAGACCGGGGTCTACCGCACCGGCGCACCGTTCTTCATCGACAAGATGCCGAACAACTTCCGGCACCTCGGACTGATATCGCTGATCCTGCCGAACGCAAAGATCATCGACGCGCGGCGCGACCCGATGGCCTGCTGCTTCAGCAACTTCAAGCAGCTGTTCGCCGCGGGTCAGGAGTTCACCTACGGTCTCGAGGACATCGCCAGGTACTATCGCCTCTACGTCGAGCTGATGGACCATTGGGACGCGGTGCTGCCGGGCCGGATCCTGCGGGTGCGCCACGAGGCGCTGGTCGAGGATCTCGAGGGCGAGGTGCGCCGCCTGCTCGCGTTCTGCGGACTGCAATTCGAACCCGCGTGCCTGGAGTTCCACCGTCAGGAGCGCAGCGTGCGCACCGCGAGTTCCGAACAGGTCCGCCGCCCGATCAACCGCGACGGCATCGACCAGTGGCGGCATTACGAGCCGTGGCTCGGTCCGCTCGCGACCGCCCTCGGCGACCTGGCGCCGGCGCGCACGAGACAAGGAGAGATTCCAAGGTGAGACACCAAGATCGATCGGTGCTGCTCGGTGCGGCGATCGGGTTGTCGATCGCGGCGACCGCGCTCTTCGGCGGATCGGCGCGGGCCGACGGGTTTCGGGCGATCACGCCGACGATGGCCGATCGGACCGTCGTGCTGGACGGCCATCGTCTGACGATCGGCGAGGTCGTCGACGTCGCCCGCGACGGCGCGCGGGTCGCGCTGAGCCCCCAGGCGCGGCAACGGTCCGCCGACGCGTACGGCCTGCTGCTCGAAGCGGCGCGCGAGGGCGTGCCGGTCGACGGATTCAATCGCGGCGCGGGGGCCGACCGCGGGATCCGTTGGTTCGCCGGTGATCCGACCGCGCCCGACAATCAGAAGCGCATCGCGGCGCGCGAGCTCGCGTTGTTCCAACGCGGCGCCTTCGTCGGCGAGGGACGTCCGATCGAGGACGAGTCGATCGTGCGTGCGATGCTCGTCGTGCGGGTGAACACGATGACCGCGGAGGCGGCGAGTCCCGCACTGGTCCAGCAGCTGATCGACCTGCTGAACGACCGGGTCACCCCGGTCGTGCGCTCGCGGGGCACGGTCGGCGAAGGAGACCGGAGCCAGTTCATGAACGTCGCGGCGACGCTGGTCGGCGCCGGCGACGCCTATTATCACGGCGAACGAATGCCGGCCGCCGAGGCGTTGCGGCGTGCGGGTCTGCGACCGCTCGCGCCGTTCGGCGCCGACGATCGCGTGCTCGCGGGCAGCAACGCGTATTTCACCGGCCTCGCGGCGCTGATGACCTACGATGCCCGCGACGCGCTCTCCTGGGCGGATCTCACCGACGCGATCGACCTCGACGGGATGAACGCCGATGTCGCGCCGCTCGCGTTGCCGGCGCAGCAAAGCCGGCCGTTCCCGTGGCTGAACTGGGACGCCGCGCGGGTGCTCGACATGCTCCGGGGCAGCTACCTGTTCGCGCTCGACGGGCAGCGCACCGCGCCGGATCCTTTCAGCCTGCGCGCGGCGAACGTGCGACAGGGCGCGGCCTGGCAGTCGTGGACGCAGCTGCGCGACGACCTGCTGGTCGCGATGAACTCCTCGGACCTCGGCTTGACCGTGCGCGTCGGCGCGTCGCCCGGGGATTCCTGGGAACTCGAGACGCCCCAATTGCGCCAGTACTACGTCGGCGGCGGCCCCCTGAGCCACGGCGAGCATGGTTATGTGCTGCCCAGCGCGAACGCCGATCCCTACCCGCTCGCGAACGACGTCGAGGCGTTCACGATCGCGCTTGCGAACCTGGATGAGTCGATCGCGCAGCGCATCCTGCGCTTCACCAGCACCCGCTTCACGGTGATCCCGCCGATGCCGGATGTGCCGGGACGCGCGGACAGCTACGGCCTCGCGCGGGCGAGCGGCGACGCGGTCGCGGATCTGCTGCAGGACGTGATCGCCCAGACCGGCCCGGTGCCGCCGGCCGGCGACGCGCTCGACAAGGGGGTTCACGACCTGCAAGGCGAGACCCGCGTGAAGATCGAGCGGGCGCGGCGCGCGGTCGACGACAGCTTCGATCTGCTCGGCGAGGACCTGCTGACGGGAACCTACTGGCTCGACCTTCGCAAGCTCCAGAACGGACACCGCGCGTTCGGGCCGGCGCCGACCGCGGTGTGGACCGCGTTCCGGCGGGTCGTGCCGTTCAAGCCCGATGCCGCGATCACGCTGTCGCGACCGGTCGCGACCGTCGCGGCCGCGTTCATCCGCTCGCACCCGATCGAACGTTTCTACGGAGCCGCCGCGAGGAAGTCGCATTGAGCAGCCGGGGCGATCCGCCGGCGGTGCGGATCCGCTGGCGGATCTTCGGGTTCCTGTTCGCGTTCGGCTGGCTCGCGTACATGCAGCAGAAGAGCATCACCGTCGCGGCCGCCCGCATGATGCCGGACCTGTCGCTGAGCCAGCTGCAGATCGGCTGGATCGAGCAGGCGTTCGTCGTCGGCTATGCGGTGTTCCAGATGCCGGGAGGATTGTTCGGGCAGCGTGTCGGCGCACGCCGCACGTTCGTGATCATCTCCCTGCTCGCGTGCATCGCGATGCTCGGCACCGCGGCCGGACCGGTGTGGCTGTCCGGCGGAGCATTGTTCGCCGCGCTGCTCGGGATGCAGCTGCTGCTCGGCGCCGCGCAGGGAGCGATCTTTCCGGTGTCCGCCGGCGTGTTCGAGGCGTGGTTCCCCTCGTCCCGCTGGGCATTCGTGCAGGGCTTGCAGACGATGGGCCTGCAGCTCGGCGCGGCCGCGACACCGCCGCTGGTCGCGACGCTGATGGACGGATTCGGTTGGCAGCGCGCGCTCGTGTGGACGACCTTGCCCGCGTTCGCGGTGATCGCGCTATGGGCCTGGTACGGGCGCGGCGAGCCCCGCGAGCATCCGGCGGTCACGGCGGCGGAGCTCGCCGAAATCGGATCGTCCGCTCCGCCGGCGGCGGCGCCGCGCGCGGGTCGGACGCTGCGCATGCTCGCGGATCGCAATGTGCTGCTGCTCGCGGTCTCCTACCTGTGCATGAACTACACGTTCTACCTGCTCGCGAACTGGGTGTTCCTGTACCTCGTGCAGGAGCGCCACTTCTCGGTGCTGGAGGGTGGCTGGCTCGCGAGCGCCCCGCCGCTCGCGGCCGCGGTCGGCGCCGGCGCCGGCGGACTGCTCACCGGTCTTGCCTGCCGCCGGTTCGGCGAGCGTCGAGGTTACCGCCTCGTGCCCCTGCTGTCGCTGCCCGCCGCGGGGCTCCTGCTGCTGCTCGCGGTCGATTCGCCGAACGCCTGGATCGCGGTCGCGGTGCTCGCGCTGTGCTACGGACTCGTCGAGCTCAACGAGGGCGCGTACTGGGGCGCGGCGATGTCGGTCGGCCGCGGCGACACGATGGCGGTCAGCGGCTTCATGAACACCGGCGGCAACCTCGGCGGGATCATCGGGATTCCGATCGTCGCGTACCTGTCGGGTCACGGTGACTGGCACGCCGCATTCCTCGTCGGGACCGCGTGCGCGATCGCGAGCGCGGTCGCCTGGTTCGCGATCGACGCGGAGGCGGCGTGCGGTTCCGGCCGCGCGGGGCCGGCACCGCAGCGCCCCGTGGCCCGCTGACGAGCCACGTGCCCGTCAGCGGGCGCAGTCCCCGCTAACGAGCGCGCCTGCGCGGATCCGCCACCGGTCGCAACGCGGAGAACAGCAGGTCGTGGAAATCCCCGGTGGTGCGGCGCGCGCCGGTATCCCCGGACGGGTCGAGTTGGGTCAACAGTACCGCGACCAGCCCGGATCGGGGACTCACGAGCCAATGCGTGTCCAGGATGCCGCCCCAGGAGATGTCGCCGTTCAGGTCCGCTTGCGGCGCGTGCGCGGCATCGAGTTCGACCGCGACGCCGAGTCCGTAGCCGAGTCCGAGCGAGTCCGGGCCGAAGTACCGGTACAGCGCGTCGGGCGGCACCTGATTGTGGGCCATCAACCCGACCGTGACCGGCGAGAGGATCTCGTGGCCGTCGAGCGAACCGCCGTTCGCGAGCATCTGCGCGAACCGCAGGTAGTCACCCGCGGTGGAGATCAGACCTCCGCCGCCGGAGGGCCAGGTGCGCCGGTCGGTCGGATCCATCAGCCATGGCGATGGACTCGGCGCGAGCGAACCGTCGGCTTCGCGCCGATACACGGTGGCGAGCAGCGGCGCCTGCGCCGGGGTCAGGTGGAACGAGGTCGATTTCATGCCGAGCGGCGTGAAGATCTCCTGGTGCAGGAACCGTGCGAACGGCATCCCCGAGACCACTTCGACCAGGCGTCCGAGCACGTCATCCGCATAGCTGTAACGCCAGCCCTGCCCGGGCTCGAAATACAGCGGCATCTTCGCGATCTCGCGCACCACCTCGGCGAGCGAGGCGTGCGGATCGAGATGCAACGTGTCGTACACCTTCCCAAGCGGCGTGGTGTCGTCGAACACATAGCCCAGGCCGCTCTGTTGGGTCAGCAGATCGCGGATCGTGATCGGCCCGCTGGCCGGCATGGTCACCGGCTTGCCGTCGGGTCCCATCCGGACGAACACCCGGGGATTGGCAAACTCCGGCAGGAACCGCGAGACCGGATCGTCGAGGTGAAAGTCGCCGCGCTCGTAGAGCATCAACACGGCGACCGTCGTGATCGGCTTCGACATGCTCGCGATCCGGAACCGGGTATCGAGCGTCATCGGCGTGCGGGCGGCGACGTTGCGATAGCCGCTCGCGCCCTCGTCGACGAGCCTGCCGTCGCGGGCCACCATCCACACGTAGCCGCCGGCCCGGTGCTGCGCGGCCTGGATCCGGAAGAACTCGTCGAGCCGCCGCAGCCGCGTGGGCGACAGGCCGACGCTTCGCGGGTTCGCGGTCGGCAGCGGTGTCGGTGCGCTCTTGGCGGACGCGGCGGATGCCGCCAGAAACGCGAGGGAAAGCATCCAGCGGTGCATGCGCGGTGTCATCGATCGTCCTCCGGTCGAAGATCCGCGAGGGTTTCACGGATCCAATCCAGCAGATGCTCGTAGAACACACGCTCGACGAGCAACAGGTACTCATCGGCGTGCCAGCCCGCCACGGTCACCGTGACGTCGGCGAAGCGGCCGGTGCGCGCCT
>JAKBCG010000115.1 GCA_021808035.1 Pseudomonadota bacterium | reverse complement strand
GACGAAGTACGACAAGTATTACGAGCCGGACGACGCGCCGTTCGTGAACTACGCGAACGTGATCGACGATCCGGCGCGGTGCCGCGCGCACCTCGTCGATACGAA
Organism: Pseudomonadota bacterium; assembly: GCA_021808035.1. Lineage (GTDB taxonomy): Bacteria > Pseudomonadota > Gammaproteobacteria > Steroidobacterales > Steroidobacteraceae > Bog-1198. Next base: position 7,477 of record JAKBCG010000115.1, on the reverse strand, counting down.
GCAACTCGCGGTCGATCTCGCCTCGACGGCGACGACGCCGAGTTTCGCGTGGCTCGCGGCGGATGATTACGACGACGGCGAGGACGCCGGCAACGGCTCTCCGCACAGCCTGGTCGTGCAGGACGGGTGGCTGCGCCGCACGCTCGCGCCGCTGTTCGCCTCGCCCGCGTGGCGCACGCAGCGCTCGCTGTTGATCCTGACCTGGGACGAGTCGTCGACGACACGGACGAACCACGTCGCGACGATCCTGGTGGGTTCGCGCGGCACGGTCCGTCGCGGCACCGTGAGCCGCCGCCGTTACGATCATTACAGCACCGCCCGCACGATCGAGGCCGCGCTCGGACTGCCGCCGCTCACCGCGAACGACGCCTACGCGCGTCCGATCGACGACGCGTTCGTGCGTTGACCGCCGCGTCGGTGCTTTGACACGCGCGCTCGCGCTGCTATAGAGTGCCTTCGCTCGAAGTGGCAGTCTGATCGGAGAGTGTTCGGCCACGCGCCGGACCGCCGAAGGCGCAAGTTCCGCCCGGAAACGCTCAGGCCCAGCAACGACCGACTGCGGAAGCCGTGCAGCTTCGATTCGAGCTCTGGAGAGTGGTGGATCCCGAGATGACGTAGGATCCGCCCACCGAAGGGGCGCGGCGCCGATCCGGCGTCCGATCTCTCAGGTCGCAGGACAGAGGGGCGGCAGACGTTCGAGGAACGTCTGCCGCCTTTTTTTTTCGGTCCGCGCAGCGGTCGGGATGCGATGGAGGCCTCATGGGACGACGCACGGTCTTGTTCGATCTGCATCGCACGCTCGGCGCGCGCATGGTGGATTTCGGCGGCTGGGACATGCCGCTGCACTACGGATCCCAGGTCGCCGAGCACAACGCGGTGCGCCGCGCCGCCGGCGTCTTCGACGTGTCCCACATGGGGGTGGTCGACGTGGACGGCGCGGGATCGCGCGAGCTCCTCGAGCGATTGCTCGCGAATGACGTCGCCAAGCTCACCGCGCCGGGCCGGGCTTTGTACGGCTGCATGCTGAACGAGGCCGGCGGTATCATCGACGATCTGCTGGTCTACCGGCTCGAGGCGTCCGCATTCCGGATCGTCGTGAACGCGGGCCGGCGCGACGTGGATCTCGCCTGGATTCGCCGGCACGCGGCCGGGTTCGGCGTCACGATCGCGGAACGCGACGATCTCGCGATGCTCGCAGTGCAAGGGCCCGAGGCGCGCGCGCTGGCCGCGAAGCTGCTGGCGCCGGCGCAGGCACAGGCGGCGCTCGCGCTCGCGCCGTTCCATGCGCGCACCGTCGGTGAATGGTACGTCTCGCGGACCGGCTATACCGGCGAGGATGGCTTCGAGGTGATGCTGCCGGCGGCCGGCGCCGCGGATCTGTTCGAGGCGCTGCGGGCCGCGGGCGCCGCACCCTGCGGGCTCGGGGCGCGCGACACCCTGCGACTCGAGGCCGGATTGAACCTCTACGGCAACGACATGGACGAGCAGACCGATCCGTTCGAGTCGGCGCTCGGCTGGACGGTCGCGATGCAGCCGGTCACGCGACGCTTCTTGGGGCGCGATGCGCTCGAGGCGATCGAGCGACGCGGTTCCGCGCGCAAGCTCGTCGGCTTGCTCCTCCTCGACCGGGGCGGCGTGCTGCGCCGGCACCAGACCGTGATCGCGCCGGGCGTCGGCGAAGGCGAGATCACGAGCGGCGGCTTCTCGCCGACGCTCGAGCGCTCGATCGCGTTTGCGCGCGTGCCCGCCGCCACCGGCACCGAGGTCGAGGTCGGCGTGCGCGGTCGCGCGCTGCGTGCGCGTGTCGTGAAGCCGCCGTTCGTACGACATGGTCAGCCGCTGGTTTCCTGAGCCCCCACCTGGAGAGCCCCCGCACATGAGCAACGTCCCTCCCGAACTCGAGTACACCGACGCGCACGAATGGATCCGCCGCCTGCCCGACGGGATCGCCGAGGTGGGCATCACCGATCACGCGCAGCACGCGCTCGGCGACATCGTCTACGTCGAGCTGCCGGACCTCGGGCGCACGGTGAGCGCGGGCGAGGCCTGCGCGGTGGTCGAATCGGTGAAATCCGCGTCCGACGTCTACGCGCCGGTGAGCGGCGAGGTGATCGGCCGCAACGACGCCCTCGAGACCGCACCCGAAGCGATCAACCAGGATCCGTACGGCGCCGGCTGGATGCTGCGTGTGCGGCTCGCACCAGGCGGCGGCGACGCGAAGACGCTGTCGGCCGCGGCCTACCTCGACCTGCTCGGCAAGGAGAGCGACTGATGGCGTTCATCCCGCACACCCGCGCGGACGTCGAGGAAATGCTCGCGGTGATCGGGGTCGGGAGCCTCGACGCGCTGTTCGAGGAGATCCCGGCGCCATTGCGCGCGGCCGAGCTCACCGGCGTCCCGGAGGCGCTGACCGAGATGCAGGTCGGCCGGCTGATGCGCGAGCGCGCGGCGTGCGACGGAACGCCGCTGTGCTTCATCGGCGCCGGCGCGTACGAGCATCACGTTCCGGCGGCTGTCTGGGCGATCACGACCCGCGGTGAGTTCTACACCGCGTACACCCCGTACCAGGCCGAAGCGAGCCAGGGCACGCTGCAGCTGCTGTACGAATTCCAGACGATGCTCGCGACCTTGACGGGGATGGAGGTCTCGAATGCCTCGCTCTACGACGGCGCATCGGCCACGGGCGAAGCCTGCTTGATGGCGGTCCGTGCGAACCGCAAGTCCACGTCGCGACGCATCCTCGTGCCGACGACGCTCCATCCGCGCTATCGCGAGGTCGGGCACTCGATCGCGGGCCAGCAGGGGCTCGTGTTCGAAGTCGTGCCCTACGATCCGGCGCGAGGCACGATCGCGGTCGACGCGCTCGATCGGGCGGCGGCCGGGGGCGACGTCACGGCGCTCGTCGTGCAACAGCCGAACTTCTTCGGCGGCTTCGAGGACGTCGACGCGCTCACCGACTGGGCGCATGCGCACGACGCGCTGCTGATCGCGGTCGTGAACCCGATCTCCCTCGGCATGCTGCGCTCTCCCGGCGAGTGGGGGCAGCGCGGCGCCGACATCGTCGTCGGCGAGGGCCAGCCGCTCGGTGTGCCGCTGTCCTCGGGCGGTCCGTACTTCGGATTCATGACGACGCGCAAGGAGTTCGTCCGCCACATGCCGGGCCGCATCGTCGGGCGCACCTTGGACAGCGCCGGTCAGGAGGGCTACACGCTCACGTTGCAGGCGCGTGAACAGCACATCCGCCGCGCGAAGGCGACCTCGAACATCTGCACCAACCAGGGACTGCTGGTCACCGCGGCGACGATCTACCTGTCGCTGATGGGTGCCGAGGGTCTCGAGCGCACCGCGGCGGCCGCGCACGCCCGGACGCGGCAGCTGCGGGCGGCGCTGCTCGGCATCCCCGGCGTTCGCGGGGCATTCGACGGGCCGTTCTTCCACGAGACCGTGCTGCGGCTCGACCGTCCGGTCGCGCCGGTGCTCGCGGCGCTCGCGGCGCAAGGCATTCTCGGCGGGTACGACCTCGCGCGCGACTACCCGGCGCTCGCACCCGCGATGCTGGTGTGCGCGACGGAGACCAAGACGGATGCCGACATCGAACGCTATGCGGCGGCGCTCGAGCGGATCCTCGCACCGGCACCCCCTTCGACGGCGAACTCCTGAGGCGAACGATGGCAATGCGTGAACCGACGATATTCGAGTGCGGCGCGCCGGGACGCGGCGCGAGCGATCAATGGCCGACCCCCTCCCCGGACGCGCTCGCGGACATACCGCCGCAGCTGCGGCGCAAGCGGCGTCCCGCGCTGCCGGAAGCCTCCGAACTCGACGTCGTGCGCCATTACACGCGCCTGTCGCAACGCAATTTCTGCATCGACACGCACTTCTATCCGCTCGGATCGTGCACGATGAAGTACAACCCGAAGGCGTGCAACCAGTACGCGATGCTGCCCGAGTTCCTCGGCCGACACCCGCTCGCGCCCGCCGCGTCGAGCCAGGGCCTGCTGCGTTGCCTGCACGAGTTGCAGGAGATCCTGAAGAGCGTGACCGGCATGGGCGCGGTGTCGCTCGTGCCGATGGCCGGCGCGCAAGGGGAGTTCGCCGGCGTGTCGATGATCCGCGCCTATCATCGCTCGCGCGGCGATCTCGGGCGCGACGAGATCGTCGTGCCGGAGGCGGCGCACGGCACGAACCCTGCGACCGCGACGATGTGCGGCTTCCGGGTGCGCGAGATCCCGGTGAACGCCGACGGCGACGTCGATCTCGCGGCGCTGCGCGCCGCGGTGGGACCTCGGACCGCGGGGATCATGCTCACCAATCCGTCGACGCTCGGCGTGTTCGAGCGCCACATCGTCGAGATCGAGCAGATCGTGCACGGCGCGGGCGGCCTCCTCTACTACGACGGCGCGAACCTGAACGCGATCCTCGGCAAGGTGCGGCCCGGCGACATGGGATTCGACGTGATCCACATGAACCTGCACAAGACGTTCTCGACGCCGCACGGCGGCGGCGGGCCCGGCGCCGGCGCGGTCGGGGTCAGCGACCGGCTGGCGCCGTTCCTGCCGATTCCGATCGTCGGCGAAGACCGCGGGTCCTTCCGCTGGCTCGACGAGACCGATCTGCCGCAGAGCATCGGGCGCCTGTCGACGTTCATGGGCAACGTCGGCGTGCTGCTCCGGGCGTACGTCTACGTGCGCATGCTCGGACGCGACGGGATGCGCGCCGTGGCCGACCACGCGACCTTGAACGCGAATTACCTGTGCGCGCGACTGGCGGCGCTCGGCTACGATCCGGCGTACCCGTCGCGGCGCGCGAGCCACGAGTTCCTGATCACCCTGAAGCGGCAATCGCGGATGTACGACGTCAGCGCGATGGACGTCGCGAAACGCCTGCTCGACCTCGGCTTCCACGCCCCGACGACGTATTTTCCGTTGATGGTGCCGGAGTGCCTGCTGATCGAGCCGACCGAGACCGAGAGCAGGGCGACGCTCGACGCGTTCGCCGCCGCGATGGCGCGCATCCTCGCCGAGATGCAGAACGATCGGGACCAGCTGAAGAGCGCGCCGCACGCGATGCCGGTGCGCCGGCTCGACGACGTGCGCGCGGCCAAGCAGCTCGACCTCACCTGGCCCGGCGCACCGGCCGGTCCGGTGTCAGCGAGCCCCTGACCGCGCCCGCCGGCGGATCCGCCGCTGCAGTTCGCGCCGCACCGCGGCCGCCCGCAGGCGCAGCGGTCGCGCGCGCAGTCGTCCGATCTCGGCGGCGGTGTATGGCCGGAACCCCGCCGGCAGGTCGCGCCGGTCGAAGCGGAACAGCATCCAGTTAACGAGTTCGGCGAGGCGCGCATCCGACAACGGCGACGAGGCGACGCCGGGGATGCGGCCGAGATACTCGCGCCCGCCGGCGACCTTAAGGTATTTGGCGACTTCGCCCGCGATCTTCGGGGCGGTCCTCGCCGAGCCGCCACCGTCGACGCGATGGCAGCCCTGGCAGTCGAGCGCCCAGTCGGCCCAGGCACGGCGCGGATCGGGCACGCCGGGAATCGGCGCCGCGCCCCGGTAACCGGCCGCCGCGGCCGCGGCGGGACCCGCGGTCGCGACCGCGCGCGCGACGCCCGCCACGGCGCCGAGCGCGATCACCGCGACCAGCGCAACCGCGAAGATCGCGGCGCGACGGACGGCGATGCGGCGCCGGGCGATGCGGCGATCGACAACGCGGCGCGCGGTGACCGCGCGCATTACCGGCCGAACGGACACCGCGGTTACTTCTTCTCCGGCTCGGCGCCGAGGATCACCGACACGGTGCAGGTGTATGACTGGCTCTTGACGCCGAAGCACCAGGTGATCTCGTTGTTGTTCTGCGCGCGCACCACCGGCCGATCGCCCTCGTTGCGCTGGCAGTTGCAGCGTCCCCACAGGATCCCGCCGCAGCAGTCGTTGTACGAGACGATGTAGTTGCGGCCGTCCGCGGGATTGCGGCAGGTGCCGATCCAGCAGATCGGCGACATCTCGGTGCCCGGCGGGCATGCGTTCACGCTGCCGCCGTAGCACGCGCACAGCGACCCGTCGATCGCGCAGTACCGCCAATAGTCGCAGCGCGTCTGATCACCGGGATCCTGCGGGTTGCCGCTGTACACCGGCGTGCGTTCGCCGGACTCGGGATTCTCCGCCGCGGATCGGCCGTCGGCGCGCGCGACCGGCAGCAGGGGCATCGATGCGGCCCCCGCGAGCATCCCGCCCAGCACGCTGAACACGCTGCGGCGCGAGGTCCGGCTCGCGAACCCGCGCAACACCTTCTCGGTCAACTGGTCGAAGTCAGCCACGCCCGTCTCCCGTCGATGCCGTGATACGGCTCCGTCCTTCCAAGTATTCCTGCAGGCTCGCCACCTGGCGCTCCTTCGCGATGAACAAGCTCTCGAGGTGTTCGCGCGTGTTCACGAGTCCCGCGGCCGCGAGCTTCCCGGTCTCGTCGATCAACACCGCGAACGGGAGCTTCGCGACCCCGAAGGTCCTCCCGAGCGGCTCCGACAGCACGTACGGGAACTTCGCCAATCCCTTGTCGCGCACGAACTGGCGATGCCGCTCCGGCGCTCCGTCGCTCGCGAGCACGACGTCGAGCCACTTGCGCTCCGCACCCTGTGCCGAGCGGATCGCCGGCAGGAGCGACTCGCAGATCGGACAGTCCGGCGACACGAACAGCACCAGCTGGCTGCGGCCGGCCGGTGCGCCGCCGATCCTCACTTCGCCGCCGTCGAGCGTCGGCAACGCGAACTGCGGCGCCGGATCGCCGGCCTTCAAGGCCTGCTGCTTGAGCGCGAGCGCGCCGGCCGGCGCGAGACGCTGGTGCAGCACTCCGATCTGACGCGCGAGCGCGAGGCACAGCAGCGCGAGACCGAGCAGCGCGATCCACAACACGATCTGCGAGGCGATCACGAAACTCATCGCGCCGCTCCGGCCGCCGGGTCGCCGAGGCTCATGAGCTGATCCAGCGCAAAATACAGTCCGAGCAGCGCGAGCGCGCCGCCGATCGTCGACAGCGAGACCGCGAACGTGTGCCGGACCGCCGTGGCCGCGCCCGGTGCCGCCGCGATCGCGGCCGCGACGAACGCGACCCCGCCGGTTCGCAGCAGGTGATACGGACCCAGCCGTGCATGCGACCCGCCGAAGCTGCAGCCGCAATCGAGGTCGCGGCGACCGGCGGCGATCGCGCGAGCCAGCGCGACGAAGTAACCGGCCCAGATCGCGGCCGCGAGCGCCGCTCCCGCGGCCCGCCACTCGGGAGTCAGCAACGCGACGCCCGCCCCGGCCTCCGCGACCGCGAGGATCACGAGACCGATCGCCGCCGTCCCCGCCGCAACGCCGGTGAGCGCTTCGATCGCCGCGCGCGCGCGCGCCGGCCGCGCGAACTTGTGCCCGGCCGAGACGAGCGCCAGCGCGGCGAGGAACGCGGCGACCTGCACCGCGAGGTCGGCGGTCACCGCGAC
>JAKBCG010000114.1 GCA_021808035.1 Pseudomonadota bacterium | reverse complement strand
CTCGAGGCCATCGAGGAACATGGCGACGAGTTCGACGCGCGGATGGGCGCCGAAGCCGTGCACGAACTGCTGAAGTCGATGGACCTTCCGGCCGAAGTGGTGAAGGTGCGCGAGGACATGGCGAGCACCAGCTCCGAGACCAAGATCAAGCGCCTGTCGAAGCGACTGAAGTTGATCGAGTCGTTCATCGAGTCCGGCAACAAGCCGGAGTGGATGGTGCTGACCGTGCTGCCGGTGCTGCCGCCGGACCTGCGTCCGCTGGTCCCGCTCGACGGCGGGCGGTTCGCGACCTCGGATCTCAACGACCTGTACCGGCGCGTGATCAACCGCAACAACCGGCTGCGCCGGCTCCTCGAGCTGAACGCGCCGGACATCATCGTCCGCAACGAGAAGCGCATGCTGCAGGAGGCGGTCGACGCGCTCCTCGACAACGGCCGTCGCGGCCGGGCGATCACGGGCACGAACAAGCGGCCGCTGAAGTCGCTCGCGGACATGATCAAGGGCAAACAGGGCCGATTCCGGCAGAACCTGCTCGGCAAGCGGGTCGACTATTCCGGACGGTCCGTGATCGTCGTCGGCCCGACGTTGCGGCTGCATCAGTGCGGGCTGCCCAAGAAGATGGCGCTCGAGCTCTTCAAGCCGTTCATCTTCTCGAAGCTGCAGTTGCGTGGCGAGGCGTCGACCATCAAGGCGGCGAAGCGGCTCGTGGAGCGCGAGGGACCGGAGGTCTGGGACATCCTCGAAGAGGTGATCCGCGAACATCCGGTGTTGTTGAATCGCGCGCCGACGCTGCATCGTCTGGGCATCCAGGCGTTCGAGCCCGTGTTGATCGAAGGCAAGGCGATCCAGCTGCATCCGCTCGTGTGCACCGCGTTCAACGCCGACTTCGACGGCGACCAGATGGCGGTGCACGTGCCGTTGTCGATCGAGGCGCAACTCGAGGCACGCGCGCTGATGATGTCCTCGAACAACATCCTGTCGCCTGCGAACGGCGACCCGATCATCGTGCCCTCGCAGGACGTCGTCCTGGGGCTCTACTACATGACCCGCGAGCGGGTCGGCGCGAAGGGCGAAGGCATGCTGTTCGGCGACGTGGCCGAGGTGCACCGTGCCTATGAGAGCCGCAACATCGATCTGCAGGCGAAGGTCAAGGTCAGGATCCCGGAGTTCGTCCGCGACGAGCGTGGCGAGTTCATCGAGCGTCGTCGCACCGTCGCGACCACGGTCGGACGCGCGCTCCTGTCCGAGATCCTGCCGAAGGGCCTGTCCTTCGACGCGATCAACCAGGACATGACCAAGAAGACGATCTCGGCGACCATCAACATGTGCTACCGCACCGTCGGCCTGAAGGAGACCGTGGTGTTCGCGGACCAGCTGATGTACACCGGTTTCCACTATGCGACGCGCGCCGGGGTGTCGATCGGCGTCGACGACATGGTCGTCCCGCAACAGAAGAGCAAGATCCTCGCGACCGCGGAGCACGAGGTCAAGGAGATCCAGGAGCAGTTCGCCTCGGGTCTGGTCACCAACGGCGAGCGCTACAACAAGGTCGTCGACATCTGGTCGCGCACGAACGACCAGGTCGCGAAGGCGATGATGGAGAAGCTCGGTACCGACGAGGTCACCGACTCCGGCGGGCACAAGGTGCGGCAGAAGTCGTTCAACTCGATCTTCATGATGGCCGATTCCGGCGCCCGTGGTTCGGCCGCGCAGATCCGCCAGCTCGCCGGGATGCGTGGTCTGATGGCCAAGCCCGACGGCTCGATCATCGAGACGCCGATCACCGCGAACTTCCGCGAAGGGCTGAACGTACTGCAGTACTTCATCTCGACCCACGGCGCGCGCAAGGGTCTCGCCGATACCGCGTTGAAGACCGCGAATTCCGGGTACCTCACGCGCCGGCTGGTCGACGTGGCCCAGGATCTCGTCGTTACCGAGATCGACTGTGGTACGTCCCGGGGACTGTCGATCACGCCGATCGTGGAGGGCGGTGACGTCGTCGAGGGTCTCGGCGAGCGCGTGCTCGGACGGGTCGCGGCCGAGGACGTGGTGATGCCGTCGACCGGCGAAGTGCTCGTGACGGCCGGTCTGCTGATCGACGAGACGCTCGTCAAGCTGCTCGAGAAGATGGGCATCGACCAGGTCACGGTGCGGTCGCCGATCACCTGCGAGACCCGTTACGGCGTCTGCGCGCAGTGCTATGGCCGCGATCTCGGCCGTGGACACCGCATCAACATCGGCGAGGCGGTCGGCGTGATCGCGGCGCAGTCGATCGGCGAGCCGGGAACGCAGCTCACGATGCGCACCTTCCACGTCGGCGGCGCGGCGTCGCGGGCGGCCGCGGCGAACGGCGTCGAGGTCAAGTCGAAGGGGACGATCCGGCTCCACAACATCAAGACGGTGCGCCATGAGAAGGGCCACCTGGTCGCCGTGTCCCGCTCGGGCGAGCTCGGCGTGGTCGACGAGTTCGGCCGCGAGCGCGAGCGCTACAAGATCCCCTACGGCGCGACGATCACGGTGAACGACGGCGACACGGTCGGCGCCGGCCAGTCGGTCGCGAACTGGGACCCGCATACGCACCCGGTGGTCACCGAAGTCGCGGGCATGATCAAGTTCCAGGATTTCGTCGACGGGATCACCGTGACTTCCCAGGTCGACGAGATCACCGGCCTCTCCAGCACCGTCGTGCTCGACCCGAAGCAGCGCGGTTCCGGCGGCAAGGATCTGCGACCGGTCGTGCGGCTGGTGAACGCCAAGGGCAAGGAAGTGACCTTCGCGAACACCGACATCCCCGCGGTGTATGCGCTGCCGCCGGGCGCGATCGTGAGCCTCGAGGACGGCGCGAAGGTGTCGGTCGGCGACATCATCGCACGCATTCCGCAGGAGTCGTCGAAGACCCGCGACATCACCGGCGGCCTGCCGCGGGTCGCGGACCTGTTCGAGGCGCGCAAGCCGAAGGATTCCGCGATCCTCGCGGAGCGCAGCGGCACGGTGAGCTTCGGCAAGGAGACCAAGGGCAAGCGGCGCCTGATCATCACCAACGATCAGGGCGAGAAATACGAGGAGCTGATCCCGAAGTGGCGGCACCTGAACGTCTTCGAGGGCGAGCAGGTCGAAAAGGGCGAGGTCATCGCGGACGGCGAGCCGAACCCGCACGACATCCTGCGCCTGCAGGGTGTCGCCGCGCTCGCGAACTACCTGGTCCGGGAGATCCAGGACGTCTACCGCCTGCAGGGCGTGAAGATCAACGACAAGCACATCGAGGTAATCGTCCGGCAGATGCTGCGCAAGATCGAGGTGCAGGACACCGGCGATTCGGCGCTGCTGCGCGGTGAGCAGATGGACCGGGGCCGGCTGCTCGACGTGATCGAGAAGCAGAGGACCGAGGGCAAGAGCCAGTCGACCTGGGAGCCGATCCTGCTCGGCATCACCAAGGCGTCGCTCGCGACCGAGTCGTTCATCTCGGCGGCGTCGTTCCAGGAGACGACGCGGGTGCTCACCGAGGCGGCCGTGCGCGGCCTGAAGGACGACCTGCGCGGCCTGAAGGAGAACGTGATCGTGGGTCGGCTGATACCGGCCGGTACCGGTTTCGCGTACCACGCGAGACGGCGTCGGGCGAGCGACGATTCACGGCGCCGCAACTTCATGGACGTCGGTGGCGGGATCAGCGAGCCAGAGGAAGCCGTGGCCGCCGGAGACGCCGAGTCGGCGGAGTGATGTTCCGGGCGCCGGGTTCGCGTCCCGCGAGCCCGGCGCCCTGACTCCACCGACGGAATGAACGGGCGAACCGGCGCTGCGCGCGATGCGTTTGATCCGCCGATCCGATTTCGAGACCCACCCGTGGAAGAACGGCGGCGGCGTCACGCACGAGGCCGTGCGCGTACCCGCGGGCCGAGCCGATTTTCGATGGCGGATCAGCGTCGCCGAGATCGCCGAATCCGGAGCCTTCTCGGACTTCACCGGGTACCTGCGCCATCTGACCCTGCTCCAAGGCGCAGGATTCGACCTGCGCTTCGCGAACGGCGATCGCCGTGAACTTCGCCGCGTCGGCGATCGGATCGAGTTCGACGGTGCGCTGGCTGCCGAGTGCACCTTGCTCGGCGGACCCTGCACTGATCTCAACCTGTTGATCGCGCGTGATGCGGTCGATGCCGACGTCCGTATCGTGAACCCCGGCCCGGGGCACCTCATCGCTGCCGCGCCGGCCGCGACGATCGCGGTGTTCGGCGTAGCCGGCCGCATCCGGATCGAAGGCGATTCGGCCGAGCCACAGGTCTTGAACGCCGGGGATCTGGCGTTGCTGGGGGAGGGCGATCGCGCGCGGCTGCGCGATTCCGGAGCGGGAGGCCAATCCACGCTCGCGTTCATCGCGACGCTCGTCGAGCGCGCTCCGAATGCACAGAAAGGGGACGTCCATGACCGATGAATATTCCACGACGCGCGCCTCCGATCAGCTCGCGACGATCCGTGAATCGATCCGTGATCATGCGCTATGGCCCGAGGAAGGCTCGGTCACGCGGCTGCTCCGCAGCCTGGAACTCACCGGCGGTGCGCGCCACCGGGCGACCGCGGCCGCGCGATCGCTGGTCGAGGGTGCACGCGCGCGGCGCGACGAGCGTCCGTTCCTCGACGCGTTCCTGCAGGAATTCGGCCTGTCGAATCAGGAAGGGATCGCGCTGATGTGCATCGCCGAGGCGCTGCTGCGGATTCCGGACGACGCGACCGCCGACCGGTTGATCGCCGAGCAGTTGTCGAGCGGCGACTGGTCCGCCCACGCCGGCAGGTCCGAGTCGGTGTTCGTGAACGCGTCGACCTGGGGATTGATGCTCACCGGCGGCATCCTCGAGCTGGATCCTTCGATCAAGTCCGATGCCGGCGGTTGGCTGCGATCGCTGACCCGCAAGGCCGGTGAGCCGGTCGTGCGTCTCGCGGTGCGCCGCGCGATGCGGATCATCGGCGGCGAGTTCGTCGTCGGGCGGACCATCGAGGAGGCCCTGAAGCGCGGTGCCTCGGAGCCGGCGCTCGCCTTGTGCTCGTTCGACATGCTCGGCGAGGGCGCGCGAACGCTCCGCGACGCCGAGCGGTACTACGAGGCTTACGTGCACGCGATCGATGCGATCGGCGCGGCCCGCCGCGGACGCGAACCGCACGAAGCGTCGTCGATATCGATCAAGCTCTCGGCGCTCGAGCCGCGCTACTCGCTCGTGCAACGGGAGCGCGTCCTCGCACGATTGGTGCCGAGGGTCGCGTCGCTCGCGGAACGCGCCGCGGCCGCCGGCATCCAGCTCACGGTCGACGCCGAGGAGGCCGATCGACTCGATCTGTCGCTCGACGTGATCGAGGCCGTGAGCCGCGATGCGCGCACCCGTGACTGGCCCGGGTTCGGGCTCGCGGTGCAGGCGTACGGCAAGCGCGCGCTCGACGTGATCGACTGGGTCGCCGCGCTCGCCCGGTCGGCATCGCGGCGGATGACCGTGCGCCTGGTCAAGGGTGCCTACTGGGACAGCGAGATCAAGCGCGCCCAGGAGCGGGGCCTCGACGGTTACCCGGTGTACACCCGCAAGCTCACCACCGACGTGTCCTATCTTGCGTGCGCCGGACGCCTGTTCGCGAATCGCGACACGATCTACCCGCAATTCGCGACCCACAATGCGTTCACGATCGCCGCGGTGCTCGAACTCGCCCCACCGGGCACCGTCTACGAGTTCCAGCGGTTGCACGGCATGGGCGGGCTCCTCTACGCGGAGGCCCAGCGACAGATTCCGGCGTTTCCGCGCGTGCGCGCGTACGCGCCGGTCGGCGAGCACAAGGACCTGCTCGCCTACCTCGTCAGACGACTGCTCGAGAACGGCGCCAACACCTCGTTCGTGAACCGCTTCATGGACGAGGAGGTTCCGGTGGATGACGTGGTGCGCGATCCGGTCGGCGAGCTCGAACGCCTGCAGCCGATCGCCAACCCGTCGTTGCCCGTGCCCGCCGGGCTCTACCCGGATCGCGCCAATTCCCAGGGCGTCGACTTCGGCGATCCGCGCGTGATCGACGCGCTCGGCGCGGTGGTCGCGCGCCGCGATGCGGTGCACCGCGGCGGTCCGATCATCGACGGCGAATGCCTCGAGGGCGCCGAGATCACGGTCGCGAACCCGTCGGACCGGCGCGAAACGGTCGGACGGCTGCGGGAGGCGAGCGCCGCGCAGATCGCGCGGGCGTTCGAGTCCGCGGCACGCTTCCAATCCGAGTGGGACGGTCTCGGCGGCGCGGGCCGCGCGGCGATCCTCGAACGGGCGGCCGAGACCATCGAGGGCAATCGCAGCGAGTTCTACGAGCTACTCGTCCGGGAAGCTGGCAAGACACTCGGTGACGCGGTCGCCGAGGTGCGCGAGGCGGCCGACTTCTGCCGCTACTACGCGCTTTCGGCTCGCAGGCTCTTCGACGGCCCGACGCGTCTCGCCGGAGTCACCGGCGAGACGAACGATCTCGCGCTGCATGGCCGCGGGGTGTTCGCGTGCATCAGTCCGTGGAATTTTCCGCTCGCGATATTCACCGGCCAGGTCGCCGCGGCGCTCGCCGCGGGCAACGCGGTCGTCGCGAAACCCGCCGAACCGACACCGCTGATCGCGGGCCGGCTCGTCACCTGCCTGCACGAGGCCGGCGTACCGCCGCAGGCATTGCAATTCACGCCTGCCCAGGGGCGTGCGTTCGGCGACGTCGCGTTCCGCCACCCGGCGCTCGCGGGCGTCGCGATGACGGGGTCGACCGCGACCGCGCAAACGATCAACCGCGCGCTCGCGGCGCGGGACGGCGCGATCCTGCCGTTGATCGCCGAGACCGGCGGCATGAACGCGATGCTGGTCGATTCGACCGCGTTGCCGGAGCAGGTCGTCGACGACGTCGTCGCCTCGGCGTTCCAGAGCGCGGGTCAACGCTGCTCGGCGCTGCGGATCCTGTTCGTGCAGGAGGACGTCGCGGAACCGGTGATCGAGATGATCGCCGGCGCGATGGATGAACTCGTGATCGGCGACCCGGCGCAGGCGCGGACCGACGTCGGGCCGGTGATCACCGCCGCCGCCGCGGAGAAGCTGCGCGCGCACGTCGAGCGCATGCGCAAGGAAGCGAAGGTGCTCAAGGCCTGCCCCCTCGGGGAGGAACACCGGCACGGCACCTTCGTCGCGCCGCACCTGATCGAGCTCGACGCGGCGGCGCAGCTTACCCGGGAGGAGTTCGGCCCGATCCTGCACCTGGTCCGCTACCGCGCGCGCGACATCGACCGGGTGCTCGGCGCAATACGCACGACCGGCTACGGTCTCACCCTCGGCGTGCAAACACGCCTCGAGTCGTTCTGGCGCGCCGTGTACGGGGCCACGAGCGTCGGCAACACCTACGTGAACCGCAACATGATCGGTGCGGTCGTCGGCGTCCAGCCGTTCGGAGGTTCGGGGCTCTCGGGGACCGGTCCGAAGGCCGGTGGTCCGCACTATCTCGCCCGTATGGCGAACGAGCGGACGCTGACGGTGAACACCACCGCGACCGGCGGGAACGCCGCGCTGTTGAACCTCGGTCAGTGACCGGCGCGGTGAGCCGGCGCCGCGCCTTCGCGCGGCGGGCTCACCGCC
>JAKBCG010000113.1 GCA_021808035.1 Pseudomonadota bacterium | reverse complement strand
GGCGTCAGCGCATTGCCGAGGTTGTGCAGCACGCCCTTCGCCATCTCGGCGATGCCCGCGTCGAACGAGTGATCGATCAACTGTCGGCGTGCGTCCGCCAGCTTCTCGACCATCCGGTCGAATTCTCTGCCGAGCTGCCCGAACTCGTCCGAATCGGTGCTGTTCAGCCGGGCGGAGAGGTCGGCGCTCTCACCGACGCGGACGGCGTGGCGGGTCATCCGGATCAGCGGAGTCAATACCAATTGATTCAGCAGTACGACGACCAGCGCGAGCACGATGATCGCGACCACGATGATCGACACGGACGCGTAACGAACCGCGACGAGCCCGGTGGCCTCGATGCGCCGCGGGGCCTGGACGCGCAGGGTGATCACCGGGTGGTGATAGACGTCGTCGAACGCACGGTACACGCGCAACGCGCCGGGCGTCGTGAGGATCGTCGCGTGGGCCGGCGCGAACGCGGTGTTCACGGCCCGCAGGTGCGATTGCGTCCGCGACCCCAGGTCCCGCAGGCGTGCGGGCGTCAACAAGCGGCCCATGATCACCATTCCGAGCGCCCGGCCGCGGCCGGTGCCGTTCAGGATCGGCGATCCGGCGATCATCATCACCCCGAGGTTCGTCTTCACGAGTCCGTCGACCGGACCCCGGGTACCGAGGTCCTTGCGCCACGGAAAGTTCGCGGGCAGCGCGCCGCCATCCTCCAGGCTGCCCCGCAGGGAGAGCTTCGTCGGGATCACGTCGCCGGTCCACGCGAGCACGCGTCCCTGCAAGTCGACGATCAGCACGCTGTCGATCTGGATCTGATCGAGCGCGCTACGGGTGAAATTCGTCGCGACGAACCCGGGATTGCGGCCTTGCGCGAACCGGTAGACTTCGTTCCAGTTCGCCCAGTCGGTCGCGTCGACTTCGAGCGTCTGCTGGTCGCGTTGGATCGCGAGCCGCACGCGCTTCATCGACGTGCGCGCGTGATCCCGGTCGAGGCGCGCGAAACTCGGCATCACGACCTGCAACTGAATCACGATCGCGGCCACGATCAAGGTCGCGAATAGTAATGCGAGCGAAGCCAGTAGTTTGAACCGGATGCTCATTGAAGATGGGTTGTACCGGACTGGATTCCTCGACACGGGAATTGAATCGGCACTTCCAGGTCGAAATGGAGTTCGGACCGGGACAAGACGAGGAAATTGCGACCTTCGTCACGCTCTCGACGACAGGGCGTCGCGTCGTTCGCCCGCGCAGCGGCGCCGACGTCGAGGTGGCGTCCGTCGAGCGCCTGGTCGCGGATCCGGTGGCGGCGTCGCGTGCCCCGCGGTCACGCCGTCACGCGCCACTCTTGGCGTGCGCGATCAGCGAGCCTTCGAATAGCCGAGGTGCAGCACGATCGGGTCCCCGACCTGCAGACCCGAGATGGAACGCGGCGGGAAATGCACCACCAGGTGCATCCCGAACGAGTCGACGTCGACCATGCCGCTGTGGTGATCGACTTTGGTGACCTTGCCCGGCATTGAGTGCTCGCCGAGCACGGCCATGGCCGCGGGCTTGACCGCCGTCGCCGGCGTGCCGCCCGCCGAAGCGACTCCGACCGCGCCGAACGTCACAGCCGCGATCGCGGCGCCAATCGACAGGATCTTCATGGTTCGCTCCTCGAGGGCCAGGGGACCTCCCTATTTGAATCGATGACCGGTCGCGCGGCAAGTCTCGTCGCGGTGCGCGAGCCGGGGCCTCGCACCCGATTCGGGATCCGCGTATTTCCCGCGGCTCGATCCCGCGAGAGCATCCACCTCACGATCGCGTCGCGCGGACCTCCCCACCCGGTCGTCCGAGAGGTGTACCGTGCTTTGCCGACCTTTTCCAGGATCCGGACTCCCCCGACGCCGACGACGGGCGGCGGGCGGCTGGGCCGGCGTCGGCGGCCTCGCGATCGGTCTCGCCCTCACGGGATGCCGATTCGAGCCGCCGCTTAAGCTGCCGACGGTGCCGGGTGCCGAGAGGTACACCGCATCGCCCACACCGCAGCGCGTGGATGCGGGCCCGGGAGGCGCCACGCAGCAGTTGGTGTACGGCGGGACGCCTGCGGATCGGTGGTGGCGGCTGTATCGCTCACCGCGGCTCGACGCGCTGATCCGCCGGGCACTGCAGCATAGTCCGACGATCGACGCCGCGCGCAGCCAGCTGCGCGTGGCCCGTGCGGACCTGCAGGCGGCCGGTGCATCGTTCTATCCACAGGTATCGGCCAATCTCGGCGCATCGCGTGCGAGGAGTTCCGGCGCGAGCTTCGGTGGCCGCGTGCCCGGATCGACGTTCTCGCTGTTCACCGGTGATCTCGCGGTGAGCTATTACCCCGATTTCTTCGGGATCAATCACCTCGTCTACCGCAGCAGCCAAGCGCAGATGAATGCGCAGCGCTACGCGCTCGCCGCGGCCCGATTGGCGCTCACCGGGAACGTCGTCGATGCCGCGATCGGGGAGGCGGGGACGCGTGCGCAGATCGACGCGATCCACGGCGTGATCGCCGCCGAGCGCCGCTGGCTGCGACTCACCGAGGCGCAATACCGCGGCGGCGGCACGAGCTTCTCGAGCGTGCTCACGCAACGCGCGCAGCTCGCGGCGAGCGAGGCCGCGCTGCCGCCGCTCGAACAGCAGCTCGCCGTCGACCGCCACCTGCTCGCGGTCCTGCTCGGCGACGCGCCGAGCCAGGACTCCGGCGCGCCGTTCACGCTGGGCGAAGTCCATTTGCCGCAGAGGATTCCGATCGCGTTGCCCTCGACGTTGCTGCAGCAGCGCCCGGACGTGCGCATCGCCGAGGAACAGATGCGCTACGCGCTCGCCGGGATCGGGATCGCGAAGGCGCAGTTCTATCCGCTGGTCACGATCAGCGCAACGGCCGGCGGGAGCGCGTCCGACGCCGCACGCCTGCTCGATGCGTCGAGCGGCGTCTGGAGCCTCGGCGCCGCGCTCGCGCAGCCGATCTTCGAGGGCGGCAAGCTCAGGGCGCAGGCACGCGCGGCCGCCGCGGCGTACGACGGCGCGCGTGCGGTGTATCGCGGCACCGTGCTCGGCGCGTTCCAGCAGGTCGCCGACGCGCTGCGCGCGCTCGCCCACGACGGCGCGGCGGCGCGCACCGAGGCGCATCTGGAGGCGGCGCTGCGCACCCAGCTGCGGCTCGCGCAGGCCGGCTACCGGGCGGGGTCCGCCGACTACGGCGCGACGCTCGCGGCGGAAGTGGCCTACCGCGACGCGCGGGTGACGTCGGCGCGGATCGCGGCCGCGCGGCTGCAGGACACCGCGGCGCTGCTGGTGGCGCTCGGCGGCGAATGGCCCCCGGACCCCGCGGTCGGCGTCGTGAACGGGTCGAGGCCGCGATCGTGAGCGGAATCCTCTCGCTCGCCATGAAGCTGCTGCTCGGCGACCGCGGCAAGTTCTACACGCTCGTGATCGGCATCACCTTCGCGGTGTTCCTGATGATGCTGATGACGTCGATGTTCTTCGGGATCATCCAGCACTCGGCCGCGAACATCATCAACATCGGCGCCGAGATCTGGGTGATGGACCCGAACGTGCAGACGCCGCAGAACAGCATCCCGATGCCGGACTACATGCTCGACGTCGTGCGCAGCGTCCCGGGCGTCGACTATGCGGTGCCGCTGTATCTCGGCGCCGGGCTCGTGCGTCTCGAGAACGGCGACTACCAGGCGGCGACCGTCGTCGGACTCGACGATGCGACCTTGTTCGGCCGGCCGCCGCTCGTCGAGGGCCGGACCGCGGACATCTACCGCAACAACGCGTTCTTCGTCGTCCGCGACGCCAACTACGCGAAACTGGGCAGCCCGAAGCTCGGCACCACCTTCGAGATCAACGACCACCGCGGGGTGATCGCCGGGATCGCGACCGTTCCGGTCGGGAGCCTGTTCGGCCTGCCGACGCTGTACACGACCTACGGGCGCGCGACGCAGGACCTGCCGTCGACCCGCTACGTGATGTCGTTCATCCTCGTGCGGCCGAAGTCGCCGGCGGCCGTCGCCGGGATCCAGCGCGCGGTGCACGCGCTCGGCTACCGCGCGCTGACCGCAGCCGAGTTCACGACCCGAAACGACCAGTTCTACGAGTTCCAGACCGCGATGGGGATGAACATCCTGATCATGACCCTGATCAGCTTCGTCGTCGGATTGTCGATCGCCGGGGAGACGTTCTACATGTTCGTGCTCGACAACCTGGAGCGGTTCGGCGCATTGAAGGCGATCGGCGCGAGGAGCAGCGAGCTCGTCGCGATGATCTTCTATCAATCGCTCGTCGTGGGCTTCCTCGGTTTCGGCTTCGGGGTGCTGCTCGCGTCCGGGTTGATCGCTTTCGGGAAGCTGAAGATCCCGAACTACGCCGCGGTGATCACCTACCAGAACCTGGGGATGGCGCTCGTGATGGTATTGGTGATCTCCGTGGTGTCCGCCTACATCGGCATCCGCCGGATCCTGCGGATCGACCCGTTCGTCGTGTTCCGGAGCTAGCGATGATCCTGACGGTCGACCGCGTGACCAAGTGGTTCGGGGAGGATCCGACGCGTACCTATGCACTGCGCGACGTGAGTTTCGGGGTCGATCATCAGGAGATGCTCTACATCGTCGGCCCTTCGGGCTCCGGGAAGACCACGCTGCTCAGCGTGATCTCGGGGATCCTGCGGCCGAATGCCGGCACGGTCACGGTCGAAGGCAAGGACATCTGGAATCTGAGCGCGGATGACCTCGCGGACTTCCGCCTGCACACGCTCGGCTTCGTGTTCCAGGACTATCATCTGTTCCCGCGGCTCACCACGGCCGAGAACGTCGCGGTGCCGCTCGTCCTGCGCAGAGTGCGCTGGCGGGACAGCCTGCGCAAAGCGCGCGAGGTGCTCGAGGTCGTCGGCCTCGCGGACAAGGCCGAGCTGCCCCCGCCGCGCCTGAGCGGGGGGGAACAGCAACGGGTCGCGATCGCACGCGCTATCGTGGCCGAGCCGGACCTGCTCGTGCTCGACGAGCCCACCGCCTCGCTCGACGGCGACACCGGGAAGCGGATCATCGAGTTCGTGAAGACCCGGATCCTGGAAGCGCATCGCGCGATCATCGTCGTGACGCACGACGATCGCATCTATCAGTTCGCCACGCGGATCATACACATGGAAGACGGCCGCATCGTCGACCGTGCGGAGGCGGTCGCATGAGACGCAAACTCCCGTTCATCATCGCGCTGTTCGGTCTCGCGGCCGGCTTGCTGAGCGCCTACCTGTATCGACAGCATGCGCCCAGCCAGGCGCCGATCGCGGTCACGCGGAACCCCTATTCGTCGGGCCTCTACGCCGAGGGGATCGTCCAGAGCGTCCAGGCGAGCGGCGACGACGTCAACGTCTACCCGGAGGTGGCTGGATCGGTGACCCGCATCCTGGTGAAGGAGGGCGGGTCCGTCACGCGCGGAACACCGCTCCTCGCGATCGACGATCGAGTGCAGCGGGGCATCGTCGACGAGGACGTCGCCAAGATCGCCGCGGCGCGCGCGACGCTCGCCGCGCAATCACATCAGTTCGCCATTCTCGAGCGGCAGAAGGCGCTCGATGCACGCTCGGTGAGCCGCGCCGCCTGGCTCGGCGCACGGGACGCGGTTGCGGTCGCGCGGGAGAATCTGCGGGTTTCGATCGCGACCCGGGCCGCCGATGCAACGCTGCTCGCCAAGTACGTGTTGCGCGCGCCGATCGCCGGGGTCGTGTTGCGCGACGCGGCGACGGTCGGCAGCTACGTCTCGCCCCAGGGAGTGTTCGACACGTATTCCCAGACCACCGACCCGGTGATCGTGATGCGGCAGCCGGGCGGGGAGTTGCAGGTGAAGGCCTATGTCGACGAGATTCTCGTGCCGCGCCTGCCGCCGCCGCCGCGGATCGCGGCGACGCTGTTCATCCGAGGGACGAACGACGTCGGCATTCCGTTGCGGTTCGTCCGGATCCAACCGTACGTGTCGCCGAAGATCGAGCTCTCGGACGCGCGGCTCGAGAAGGTCGACGTCCGGGTCCTGCCGATCGTGTTCCGATTCACCCCGCCGCGGGGGATCACGCTCTATCCCGGCGAACTCGTCGACGTGTACATCGCCGCCCCGCGGTAGCGGTCGGCGCGCGGCCGGCCTCGCTACACGATCTGCTTCGCGGCGAGCGCGTCGATCTCGGCCGCGCTCATGCCGAGGACCTCGCCGAGCACCGCGCGGGTGTCGGCGCCGAGGGTCGGTGGGGCGTTGCGATAGGCGACCGGCGTCGCCGACAGGCGCAACGGGCTTGCGACCTGGGGCACGTGACCCGCGACCGGGTGAGGCAGTTCGAGTCGCAGCGTGCGTGCCTGTACCTGGGGATCGGCGAACACCGCGTCCAGCGCATTGATCGGCCCGCAGGGCACCTGCGCCCGCTCGAGCCGCAGCACCCAGTCGGCGGTCGGTCGCGTCACGGTCGTTTCGCGGATCGCTGCGATCAGGGTCTCGCGGTTCGCCACCCGCGCCGCGTTCGTCGCGAACCGGGGGTCCGTGGACCAGCCGGGGCGGTCGAGTTCCGCCGCGAGACGGGCGAACTGCGCGTCGTTGCCCACCGCGATGATCATGTGGCCGTCGGCGGTCGGGAAATCCTGATAGGGAACGATGTTCGGGTGGGCATTGCCCATGCGGACCGGTGGCTTGCCGCCGACCAGGTAGTTCATCGCCTGGTTCGCGAGGCAGGCGACCTGGACGTCGAGCAGCGCGAGGTCGATGTGCTGACCTTCACCGGTGCGCTCACGGTGCGCGAGCGCGGCGAGGATCCCGATCGTCGCGTACAGACCGGTCAGAATGTCGGTGAGCGCGACCCCCGCCTTCTGCGGGCCGGCGCCGGGCTCGCCGTCCTTCGCGCCGGTGATGCTCATCAGGCCGCCCATCGCCTGGATCAGGAAATCGTATCCCGGACGCGCCGCATAGGGGCCGGTCTGGCCGAAGCCGGTGATCGAGCAATAGATCAATCGTGGGTTCAACGCGCGCAGCGTCGCGTAGTCCAAGCCGTGGGCGCGCAGGCCGCCGACCTTGAAGTTCTCGAGCACGACGTCCGCGCGAGCCGCAAGGGACTGCACGATCCCGCGCCCCTCGGGCGTCGTGAAGTCGACCGTGATCGAGCGCTTGTTGCGGTTCGTGCACAGGTAGTACGCCGCGTCGCCCCGACCGCCGGTCGGATCCTGCAGGAATGGCGGGCCCCAAGTCCGGGTGTCGTCGCCGGCGCCCGGGCGCTCGACCTTGTACACCGTCGCGCCGAGGTCGCCCAGGATCTGACTCGCCCAGGGGCCGGCGAGCACCCGCGACAGGTCGAGGACCGTGAGGTGCGACAGCGCCGCCGGGGCCGACGTGGCGGGGTTCAGGACGACGGACCCTCGGCGACGACCCGGTTGCGCAGCGTGCCGACGCCATCGATATCGACGGTCACCTCATCGCCGTCGCGCAACCAAACCGGCGGGACCCGCTTCATGCCGACACCGCCGGGGGTGCCGGTCGCGATCACGTCCCCTGGGGCGAGCGCAGTCCACGAGGAAATGTACGCGAGGAGTTGCGCGACGGAAAAGATCATGTCGCCGAGCCGCGCTGCCGGCGTAACCCGT
>JAKBCG010000112.1 GCA_021808035.1 Pseudomonadota bacterium | reverse complement strand
GCTGGTGCTCGCGGGCGACCACATCTACAAGATGGACTACGGTCCGATGATCGCCTATCACGAGCAATGCGAGGCGGCGATCACGGTCGGCGTGGTCGACGTGCCGATCGAACGGGCCAACGAGTTCGGCATCGTCACGACCGACGATACCAATCGGGTCGTGAAATTCACCGAGAAACCGCGCGATCCGGATCCGATTCCCGGCCGGCCGGGAATCGCGCGCGCGTCGATGGGAATCTACGTGATCGGGACCGATCGTCTGGAGAGGATGTTGACGGACGATGCCGCGGATTCCGGCAGCAGCCACGATTTCGGCAAGAACATCCTGCCGCCGGCGATCGATCGGATGCGGGTGTTCGCGTACCCGTTCTACGACGTGGAGACCCGCGCCCAGAGCTACTGGCGGGACGTCGGCAACCTGGACGCGTTCTACGAAGCGAACATGGAACTCATCGCGGTGAACCCCGAGCTGAACGTGTACGATCAGCAATGGCCGATCTGGACCTATCAGGCGCAGCAGCCCCCGGCGAAATTCGTGTTCGACGAGGACGGCCGGCGCGGCATGGCGGTGAATTCGATGACCGCCGGCGGCTGCATCATCTCCGGCGCGCACATCGCGCGGTCGCTCCTGTCGACCGATGTACGCGTGGACGAAGGCTCGCGCGTCGAGGATTCCGTGATCCTGCCGTCGGTCTAGATCGGCCGTGTTTGCGCGATCCGACGCTGCATCATCGACGAGCACTGCGCGATCCCCGACGGGATGCGGATCGGATTCGACCCGGCGACGGACGCCGAGCGATTCACGATCACGCCCGGCGGCGTGGTGCTGGTCACGGCGGGGACGATGGCGGCGAAACGCTGAGCGGCGGCGCGAGCGAGCGCCACGCGGCGACCACGTCGCCGATCTCGATCGCGAGCATCGCCGCCTCGCCACCCGCCTCGCGACGAATCAGCCGCACCGGCGCGCCGGCGGCGCCGCGCGGCCGATACAGCGACGGCGAGGCCCGTCCGAACAGCACGATCGTGGGGCAACCGACCGCCGCCGCGGCGTGCGCCGGACCCGAGTCCACCGAAATCAGCGCCTCCGCACGCTCGAGCAACGCGACCAACCGGCCGACCGGCAGGTCGTCCGCGACGTTGTGCACCCGTGCGACGCCCGCGAGCGCGGCGATCTCCTCGTTCAACGCCATTTCGGGGCGGGTGCCGAGCAGCAGGAATCGCGCATCGGCGCGCTCGCCGGCGATCGCGCGAATCACCGCGGCCCAGCGTTCGCCCGGCCAGTACTTGGGATTCGGCGCCAGCCTGCGCAGGCCGCGGCGCATCGTGCGCTTGTTGCCGGCCTGGATCAGCACCAGCGGCGCGCCCGCGAGACCGCGGCGCTCGAGCCAGGTCACGAGTTCGCGGCGCGCGGCGGCGGGGACCACGAGCTCGCAGCCATCGCGGTTCGTGAAGCGGCCCGGCGGGTCGCGGTCCGACCATAGCGGCGGCGTGACCGCGGCGATCCGCCGCCATTGCTCGGTCGCATGTTCGCCGGCGAGCAGCGGATGATCCCGGACGTCGACGATCGCGGGTGCCGGCACCCCGCCCCGGGCGAGCAGCGCTCGCATCGCCTCGCTGTCGTCGCACAGCCAGGTCGCGGTGACGCCGCGCTCGCGCAGCCAGCGCACCAACCGGTGTTGGTCCGGCGCGAGCCAGTACGGGGTCTTGCGGCTGCGCAAGGCGAGGACCTCGCCGACCCCGGGTTGGCCGGCGAGCAGCGGTTCGCTCCACGGCCCCGACGTCACGACGTCGACCGGCCGACCCCACCGCGCATGCAGCTCGCGAATCAGCGCGGTCAGCAACACCATGTCACCGAAGGCGCCGCAACGCACCGCCAGCGGACGCTCACCGCCCGTCGCGAAGCCGGGCCGGTTTCTCCCGCCGCTGCGACCATCCGACTCCCGGACCCGAGTAATGCTATCCTCGGCGCGCTTATCGCGCTTCATGGTGCCAGCAAGGCGGTCATTCGCGCATGATACTCGTGATCGACGTCGGCAATACCCGCATCAAGTGGGCCTGGTTGACGAGCAGCGGCCTGTCGGATCCGCAGTCGATCGTCCATCGCGGCGCGAAGCCGAAGATGTGGCGCGCGGCGTTGTTCGACACCGGACGCAAGCCCGCGCAGGTATTGATCTCGAACATCGCCGGCGATGCGCTCGGCAAGACGATGTACCGGCTCACGAAGCGGCACTACGGGGTCAAAGCCCAGTTCGTGCGGGCGGAGCGCCGGCATCAGGACCTCGTCAACGGCTACCAGGATCCGGACCTGCTCGGCGCAGATCGCTGGCTCGCGATGATCGGCGCGTGGACGATCGCGCACGCGCCGCTGTGCGTCGTCGATGCGGGCACCGCGGTCACGGTCGACTGCGTCGATGCCGGCGGCCAGCACCAGGGCGGCTTGATCGCGCCCGGGATCCAGATGATGCGCGAGGCCCTGCTCACCAAGACCAGCGACATCGCCAAGGCGGTGGAGCTCAGCCAGCCGTCGATGGCCGGCGCGCTCGCGAACAACACGATCGGCGCGGTGTCGCGCGGCGCGGTGTTCGCGCTCGCGAGCATGGCCGACCGGGTCGTCGACACGATCATCGAGTCGACCGGCACGCGACCGCGGGTGTTCATCACCGGCGGCGATGCCGGCATGATCTCCGCGGTGATGCGCAATCGCGGCGAGCAGGTCCCCGATCTCGTGCTGCAAGGCCTCGCCGCAATCGCCGCCCGGTCGCGCTGAGCCGCGAAGCCCGGCCCGCGGCGCCTCAAAACCGGTAACCGACCTCGATCGGCACGAACTCGATCGGCGTCGAGGCGCTGACCCGGTTGTAGCGCGCCTCGATGAACCAGGACGCGCCCGAAGGCAGCGCGAATTCGACGCCGCCGCCGACGTTCCAGCCGAATTTCGTCGTGTCGTGCGCGATCACGACCGCGTTCCCATAACCGTAGCCGGCGCCGCAGAACCCCCAGAACGGGTCGCAGTAATAGTAACCGCCGTAAACCGGCACGGTCTGGGTGAGCTCGAGGCGGGTGTGATAGACGCCGACCCCGGCAAGCCCATACGCGCGGACCCCGTAGGCGATCGGCACGTGCAGCACCGCGTCGCCGGTCAGCGACCACAGCTGCACGGTGCCACCGTCGATCTCGATGTTGGTGTTCTGCTGCCCGAGGTTGATCAACTCGTTCGACGCGTCGTGGCCGGCGTACGACAGGTCGAAGCGCCAGGTGAGCGGACTCGCCGCCGAAGGCACCAGCGTGACGCCTCCGCCGATCGCATATCCGCCCTGCAGGTAGTCCGAGGTCGTGCCGACCGGCTCGCTGAAGCCGCCCATCACATGCCAGTGGGCGCCCGGCGAATCGGCGAAAGGGTCCGCCGCATTCGCGGCCCCGGCGGCGAAGATCAGCAGCACCACGGCGATCGAATTCTTGATCATCGTGAAGTCCTCCACTCGGGGATGCCGTCGTTTCAGAAACCGACCCAGGGCCCGGCGACCCCGGCAGCGGTATTCGACTCGAACGCGACATAGACGGGACGCCCGTAGAAGAACGGCAGGCCCCAGTCGAACGCGCCCTGCAGACTCGATCCCGCGGGCCCCGCGAGATCGGGCAAGACCGCGTCGTTGGTCGCGAAATCGTTCTGGGCGTTGTCGACCGAGAACGCGACGGAGACGTTCGCGCCGTTCTGGCCCTGGATCAACGCCTGGAGCTGCAACGTCGACGTCGGACAATAGAACGACGTCGCGTTGGTGCAGGTTGGGATCGTGTCGTCGGTGAAGAAATACGCGTTCGAGCCGCTGTCGATGAAGCTCGAGGCGTTGGTGACGCCGTTGTAGGTGGTCGACAGGGTCCCATAGGTCGGATCGAGCGTGTAGATCCCCGCGCTCGCCGGGAGCGCATTGTCCGATTGCGTACCGATCCCGAATATCAGCGTGCCCGCGAGCGTCGCCGTCGGCGACGTCGCGGCCGGCAGATCGATAACGACGCCGTTGTTGTCCGCGGCGAACAACGCCACCGGATTCTGGACCTGGGAGTTCAGCGTGACCGCGACCGGTGCGCAGGTACCGGTCGGCGGACAATCGTAATAGGTGCCGCTGATCGCGCCGTTCGCGCAGGCGGCACCGCAATCGGTCAGGAAGTTGCCGATCCCGAGGATCCCGTTCGCACCGAATGTCGCCACCGTGTTCTCCGCCGGTCCCTGCACGCAGGAGGCCGGGACCGCCGCCGCGGCCGGGTCGCCGATCACCTGGACCGGCAGCGACGCGGCCGTCTCGTTGCCGACCACGAGATCGGCGGTGCGGACCGTGCCCCAGCTGTAGCCGTCCGCGAACTGGGTGCATTCGTCGAGCGGATTACCGTGGCTGTCGATCGCTTGCGGCATGTCGGCGGCGGGCAGAGAGGTGCCGAGCGCCGCCGCGAGCACCCGGAATCCGCTCGAACCCGTGTCGACCTGGACGTGATCGATCGTCTGGCACTGGGTGGTGCTGCCCGGCGCGCACAGGGTCACGGTCGTGTACAACAGGTTGGTGGATCCGCCGGCGGCAGGCGGGCCTTGGTCGACGATGACCGGCACCGTATTCAAGCCCGGCGTTCCGCCGCCGCCGGAGCCGCCACCGCTGATGCCAACGAAATGTCCCGACGATCCGCCGCCGCAGGCGGCCAGCAGGCCCGAACCGGCCACGACCAGTGAGGCGAGCACGCCGCGGGACAGGATCCACCATGAACTACGCATTCGACGACTTCCTGGAGTGTGGTCAGCGCAAATCGGCTTTGGTGACGCCGCTCGGCATCCGGGTCGGCAGGTACGCGCGGCCGTAGGCGACGCGCTGGAAACGCACCACCGAGAGCACGAGATCCGGCGCATGAACCGTGACGAGGTGATGTCCGGTCCGATGCTGCGCGGCCGCGGCGACGTAGCGATCGTAGTAGCCGCCGAGCAGGGTCTTGAGATCGGGGCTGCGGGGACCGTGCCAGGTCACGGCGAACACGTTGCCGGCGCGGTCGGCGTATTCACGCACCACGGCGCCGGCCGGGTCGACCATCCGGTGCACGTCGTAGGACTGCATCGGCGTCGTCGACGATTGACTCACCCGCATCACGATCCGATCCCGCGCGATCGACGCGGCCGTGTCGCCGAGCGCCGCGGACGCTGGTCGCGCGAGCACGAATGCCACGAGGCCCGCCAGGGACGCACCGAGGAGCCGGGTCGCCGAAACCGACCGAGGCCGAGCTGGATTCCTGCCTACCGTCATCGCCGTGAGCCTCCTGCGGCCGAACGGATCCTCAGTAATGTTGGACCACTATCCGGACCGATGGGTTCCTTGAATTTCGCGCGCGCGGCACCATTCTCCATCGCAGAAGGTCGCGTGTCGACGCGAGTTTAGCGGGGACGAAACGCCATGGCGGACTCTTTGCACGTCGTCTGCGGATATTGTGACGCGATCGTCGGACTGCCCGCCTCGCGCCTCGGTGACGGGCCGCGATGCCCGCGCTGCCATCATCCCTTGTTCGATGGCAAGCCGTTCGCATTGAAAGCGGCGAACTTCGACCTGCACGTCGCGCGCGACGACCTCCCGCTGGTCGTCGACTTCTGGGCGACCTGGTGCGGGCCCTGTCAGATGATGGCGCCGTTCTTCGAGCAAGCCGCCCGACAGCTCGAGCCCCGGATGCGTTTCGCGAAGCTCGACACCGACGCGGAGTCCGCGCCGGCACAACGCCATGGGATCCGCAGCATCCCGACCTTGATCGTGTTCCGCGGTGGCCGCGAGGTCGCGCGTCAGTCGGGCGCGATGGACGCGGGCCGGCTGACGCGCTGGCTCGAAGCGGCGACCGCGTGAGTTCCCACCGCGACCCTCGACGGTTCCCGCCGCGCGCCATCCGATCCGGATGGCGCGCGGCCTAGCGCTTCTTCACGAGCCCGAGCGCCACGAGCACGCAACCCGCACCGAGGGCGGCGCCGCCGACCCATGGGGGCACGGTTTTCTCGCTGCGCACCTGAGCCTCGAATCCGCCGAGTTTCAACACGCTCTGTTCGCTCGAATAAGTCAGCGGCTTGATCAACAGGTACACGCCGGCCGCCACCATGAGTGCGCCGGCGATCGTCATCGTTCGAGTCATCGTGGCTGCCGCCCGGTCATTGGCCCATCCCGGCGCCATTGTAGCGCGACCGCGCGAACGAACGGGGCCGGCGGCACCGCGATTGCCGAGCCCACCCCCGCGGGGTAGTCTCGACGACGACCGGCGGTTCGGCTGCCAGGCGGGAGCGACGATGCGCATCGATCCGGAACGATTTCGCGTCACCGAAGGCGCTGCGGTGGAACTGAAGAAGTGGCCGACGCGGATCGCGCCGGTCTATTCGAGCGACGCGCACTATCGACGGATACTGCAGGATCACGTCGCGGCGCTGAGCGCCCAGCAGGCGCGCCTCTACGCCTCGGCAAGCCACGCGCTGCTGCTGATCTTCCAGGCGATGGACGCGGCGGGCAAGGACGGCGCGATCGCGCACGTGATGTCCGGCGTTAACCCGCAAGGGTGCCAGGTGTTCAGTTTCAAGCACCCGAGCACCACCGAGTTGCAGCACGATTTCCTGTGGCGGACGACCCGGGATCTGCCGGAACGCGGTCGCATCGGCATCTTCAACCGCTCCTACTACGAAGAGGTGCTGATCGTGCGCGTGCATCCGCAGATCCTGCGCGGCGAAGGGGTGCCGGATTCGCGAGCCGGATCGAAGGACGTATGGCGCCGGCGTTACGAGTCGATCACCGACCTCGAGCACCACCTGCACCGCAACGGCACCCGGATCGTGAAGTTCTTCCTGCACCTGTCGAAGGACGAGCAACGCAGGCGTTTCCTCGATCGGATCGATCAACCGGAAAAGAACTGGAAATTCAGCCGCGCCGACATCGAGGAGCGCGGCTACTGGAAGCAGTACATGCACGCCTATGAGCAGTGCCTCGGGGCCACCAGCCGGCGGTTCGCGCCGTGGTACGTCGTGCCCGCCGACGACAAGCGCAACGCACGATTGATCGTCTCCAGCGTGGTGCTCGACACCATCCGCGCGCTGAAGCTCGAGTTCCCGCGGGTGAGTCCCGCGCGCCGCCGCGAACTCAAGGCCCTGCGCCGCGCGCTCGAGCGCTGAACGACGGCGCCGGGCGCGGCGGACCGCATCGCGAAGATCTCAGGTGCCACGGTGGCGCAGGCGGACGAGCCTGCGCCAGACGCCCGGCAGCCGTTCGGGCAGATCCTCGGCGATGAGCCCGGGACCGAAGGCGGTCGCGGCGGCGCCGTGCATCCAGACGGCCGCGGCGGCGGCCCGCCAGGGATCCATGCCCTGGGCAAGAAGTCCCGCGACGAGTCCGGCGAGCACGTCGCCGGTCCCGGCGGTCGCGAGCGCCGGCGGTGCGTTCGCGTTGATCGCAACGCGGCCGTCGGGCGCCGCGATCACGGTATCCGAGCCCTTCAACACGATCACCGCACCGCTCGCCGCGGCCGCCGCCCGCGCACGCGCGAGCTTCGTGCCGCCGAGATCGAACACGCGGCGAAACTCACCCTCGTGCGGCGTGATCACGCAAGGTCCGCGGATCGCGCGCCACAGCGCCGCGGGATCGTCGCCGAACGCGCTGATCGCGTCCGCGTCCAGCA
>JAKBCG010000111.1 GCA_021808035.1 Pseudomonadota bacterium | reverse complement strand
TCCGAGTCCCCGCGTGCGCAGTCCCGCCATGATCCGGCGCGTCGCGAGCGCACGGCCGTCGAGGCAGGCGTCGAGCGCGGCGCGCAGCACGCGCTTCGCGTCACGCAGACTCCGCGGGTCCTCGAACAGGTCGTCCGCGAGATCCGCGAGCGAACGTCCGTAGACCGCGCCGGGTGCGTCGGCGACGCAGGCCTCGGGACCTTTGTCGGGCTGGAATCGGTAGGTCATCGCGGGTTCGATCGGCCGGCCCTCGCCGGTGCGCGTCAACTGTAACCCATATCCGAGTTCCATGAGGAGACGCTTCTCGAAGCGGCGCAGGCTCGCCGCCTCCTCGCCGTCCCCGGCGAGCGCGCGCAGCGCCTCGGCGTAGGCCGCGTAGATCCCGGGGCAGGGATCGCCGCGCACGGTGAGCTTCAGCAGCAGCTCGTTCAGGTAGAAACCGCTCATCAGCCGCCGCGACGGCAGCATCGGCGCCGGGCCGTCGATCTCGGCATCGACCAGGCGGCAGGCCTCGCCCCGACCCGACCACGACAGCAACAGCGGCTGAAAGGGCCGCAGGAGCGGGGCGAGCCGCGCCTTCGGCCCCGCGACGCCGCGCGCGAACAGCGACAGCCGGCCGTGCTCGGCGGTGAACGCCTCGACGATCCGGCTGGTCTCGCGGTAGGGCAGATGGTGCAGCACGTAGGCCGGCGTCAGCCAGACGCGGCGTGCCTCCTTCACGTGTGCTCGTAGCCGAATTGCTTCAGCGCCGCCTCGCTGTCGGCCCAGTTCTCCTTCACCTTGACCCAGAGCTCGAGGTGCACCGGCCGCTGCCACAGGTCGACGAGTTCGATCCTCGCGAGCCGGCCGATCTCCTTGATCCGCTCGCCGCGCTGGCCGATCACGATCGCCTTCTGCCCGCCGCGTTCGACCCAGATCACCGCATGGATCACGCTGCGCCCATCCTCGTCGCCGAAGCGCTCGATCTGCACGCTGAGGCCGTACGGCAGCTCCTCGCGCAGGTTCAGCGTGAGCTTCTCGCGGATCACCTCCGCGGCGTGGAACGGCTCGTCGCGGTCGGTGAGCACGTCCGGCGGGAATGCCGGCGGGCCCTCGGGCATCCGCCCGGCGAGGAGTTCCCCGAGCCGGTCGAGGTTCTCACCGGTGCGCGCCGAGACCGGCACGATCGCCGACGCCGGGATCCGGTCGGTGAGCATCTCGAGGAACGGCAGCAGCCGCTCCCGCGGTCCGATGCCGTCGATCTTGTTCACGACGACGATCAGCGGCTGCTTCCAGCCACGGACCCGGTCCCAGACCCACTCGTCCTCGGCCCCGAACTTCAGCGCCTCGACGACGAACAGCACCGCGTCGGCGTCGCGCGAGGAGCCGATCGCGACCCGGTTCATGTACTGGTTCATCACCCGCCGCGCGCCCGCGTGCAGCCCCGGCGTGTCGATCAGCACGAGCTGCGACGCCGGCCGCGTCACGACGCCGAGGATCCGGTGGCGGGTGGTCTGCGGCTTCGGGGCGACGATCGACACCTTGCGTCCGACCAGCGCGTTCACCAGGGTCGACTTGCCGACGTTCGGCCGGCCGACGATCGCGACGAACCCGCAGCGGTACGGCGCCGCGCTCACGAGGTCCGCCGTGCGGCCACGGGCAGCCGCTCGATCAGGCGCTCGGCGGCCGCCTGCTCGGCGCCGCGGCGGCTCACGCCTTCCCCGTTCGCCGCCAGGCCGAGCGCGGCGACCTCGCAGCGCACCTCGAAGTGCTGCTGGTGCGGCTCGCCGCGGACCGCGACCAGGTGGTACTCGGGGACCGCGACGCCGCGCCCCTGCAGCGCCTCCTGCAGGCGCGTCTTCGGGTCCTTCAGCGCCGCGACCGCGGGCAGCCGCGCGAGCGGCTCCGCGAGCAGCCGCCGCACGACCGCGGCGGCCGCGTCGAAGCCCGCATCGACGAACACCGCACCGACGATCGCCTCGAGCGCGTCGGCGAGGATCGACTCGCGCCGGTGCCCGCCGCTCTTCGCCTCGCCGGCGCCGAAGCGCACGCGCTCGCCGACGCCGCGCTCGGCCGCGATCCGCGCGAGCGACCGCCCGCTCACGAGCGAGGCGCGCTGCCGCGACAGGCTCCCCTCGTCGGCGTGCGGATGCGCTTCGAAGAGCATCTGCGCGACCACGAGGTTGACGACCGCGTCGCCCAGGAACTCGAGCCGCTCGTTGTGGGCGGCGGCCGAGCTGCGATGGGTCAGCGCGGTGACCGCGAGCGCCGGCCGCGCGAACGCATGGCCGAACTCGCGTTCGATCCAGGCGGGGATCGCACCGGGGGCGGAGACGGCGATCACTGGATCGGGACGGTCTTGTCGAAGTGCGCGACCAGCGACACGTTGCCGATGAACGAGACGCGGTCGTCGTAGTCGACGTGCATCGCGATCGTGCCGTCGCCCCGCTCGATCTCGACGTCGTCCGGCGTGATCCGGTCGATGCTCTCGATCTCCCAGTGCCGTTCGAGCGCACGGCGGATCGTGAACTGGTCGATCGTCTGTCCCTTCAACTCGGTCGACACCGACTGCAGGGTGTGCGCGACCTTCATGTAGTTGAGATAGACGGGCGCGAGCCGGATCCCCCCATACACGAGCACGCCGGCCATCGCCATCACCAGCAGCACGCCCAAGAACGTCATCCCCGTCTGACGATCGCGCATCTTGCACCCCCGGTCGGTTCGGTTTCAGTGGATCAGATGCCCGATCCTGCCCCAAAGCGGGCCGTCGCGCATGTCCAAATTCAACCACACGATCACCGCCTTGCCGACCAGGTCCTTGGCCGGCACCATGCCCGGCGCGTCGGGCTCGCCCGACCACCGGCTGTCCTTGCTGTTGTTGCGATTGTCGCCCATGAAGAAATAATGTCCCGGCGGAACGGTCCACTCCCCGGTCTTCACCGGGCCGTTCGCGAACATGATCCGGTGGCGGTGGGTCCCGAGCTGCTCCCACGCGGTGCCGACCCCCGCGTAGTTCCATTGCTCGTCCTTCGGCCCGCGGTAGATCGGACCCGGCGTCTGCGGGACCGGCTTGCCGTTGATGTACACCTGGTCGTTCGCGTCGACCCGGACCCGGTCGCCCGGAAGCCCCACGAGCCGCTTGATGTAGTCGATCTTCGGGTTCGGCGGCAGCCGGAACACGATCACGTCGCCGCGCTGCGGCGTGCCGGTCTTCAGGATCAGCGTGTGCGTGACCGGCAGGCGCAGTCCGTACTCGTACTTCGCGACGAAGATGAAGTCGCCGTCGTAGAGCGTCGGCATCATCGAGTCCGACGGGATCCGAAACGGCTCGAACAGGAACGCGCGGATCACGAGCACCACGACGATCACCGGAAAGAACGAGCGCGCGTACTCGACCGCGATCGGTTCGCGCACCGCGTCGCGGGCGGTGCCCGCCTGGGCGGCGAGCGCGAGGCGGCGGCGGCGGAAGAACGCGATGTCCAGCGCCCAGATCACGCCGGACGCGGCGCCGACGATCACGAGCAACAGGCTGAAGTCGACCGCCTCGTAGCGGAACATCCGCCACAGCGCGAGCGCGGCGATCGCGAGCAGCGCCCAGCCCGCGATCCGCGCGAGCACCGGCTCCGCCGCGCTGGTGCCGCCCGGGTCGCGCTTCGGGCGCAGCACCCAGCCGTCGTAGAGGATCACCGCGACGCAGGCGAGCGCCGCGTACATCAGTCCGATCAGGAAGCCGTTCTCGTTCTGTGGCGTCACGAATTGCCCTCGTTCGTCGTCCGTTGCCCGATCAACCCGGTTTCTTGCCCACGCGCAGCACGGCCAGGAACGCTTCCTGCGGGATCTCGACCTGACCGACCTGCTTCATCCGCTTCTTGCCCGCCTTCTGCTTCTCGAGGAGCTTGCGCTTGCGGGTCACGTCACCGCCGTAGCACTTGGCGAGCACGTTCTTGCGCATCGCCTTCACGTTCGCGCGGGCGATCACGTGGCTGCCGATCGCCGCCTGCACCGCGACATCGAACATCTGCCGCGGAATCAGCTCCTGCATCTTGTCGACGAGCTCGCGGCCGCGATGATACGCGTTGTCCCGGTGCACGATCAGCGACAGCGCGTCGACCGCGTCGCCGTTGATCAGCACGTCGAGCTTCACCAGTGGCGCCGCCTGGAAGTGGCTGAACTCGTAGTCGAAGGACGCATAGCCGCGGCTCGCGGACTTCAACCGGTCGAAGAAGTCGAGCACCACCTCGGCGAGCGGCAGCTCGTATTGCAGCGATACCTGGCTGCCGAGGAACAGCATCTTCTTCTGCGCGCCGCGCTTCTCGCTGCACAGGGTCAGCACCGCGCCGACGTGCTCGGGCGGCACGAGGATGTTCGCGACGATGATCGGCTCGCGCATCTCGGCGACGCGGTCGGTCGGCGGCAGCTTCGCGGGATTGTCGACGTGGATCACCGCGCCGTCGGTCATCAGGATTTCGTAGACGACGGTCGGCGCGCTGGTGATCAGGTCGAGGTCGTACTCGCGCTCCAGCCGCTCCTGGACGATGTCCATGTGCAGGAGCCCGAGGAAGCCGCAGCGGAAGCCGAAACCGAGCGCGGTCGACACCTCCGGCTCGAAGTGCAGCGCCGAGTCGTTGAGCTTCAGCTTCTTCAGCGCCTCGCGGAACTGCTCGTAGTCGTCCGAGCTCACCGGAAACAGCCCCGCGAACACGCGCGGCTGGACCTGCTTGAAGCCGGCGAGCGGCGCCGCGGCCGGCGCCGCATCCAGCGTGATCGTGTCGCCAACCGGCGCGCCGTCGATCTCCTTGATGCCGGCGACGACGAAGCCGACCTCGCCGGTCCCGAGCTCGGCGCAATGCACCGGTTTCGGGGTGAAGCGGCCGACGCGGTCGACCTGATGACTGCGGCCGGTCGACATCACCCGGATCTTCGCGCCGGTCGCGAGCCGCCCGTTCATCACCCGCACGAGCGACACCACGCCGACGTAGTTGTCGAACCAGGAGTCGATGATCAACGCCTGCAGGGGCGCGTCCGGGTCGCCGGACGGCGCCGGGATCCGCGCGACCAGCTGGTCGAGCAGCTCGCGCACGCCGAGGCCGGTCTTCGCGCTGACCAGCGCCGCATCCGCGGCCGGGATTCCGATGATCTCCTCGATCTCGCGGATCACGCGCGCCGGGTCCGCCGACGGCAGGTCGATCTTGTTGATCACCGGCAGCACCTCGAGGCCCTGCTCGATCGCCGTGTAGCAGTTCGCGACGCTCTGCGCCTCGACGCCCTGCGCGGCGTCGACGACCAGCAGCGCGCCCTCGCACGCGGCGAGCGAGCGCGACACCTCGTAGGAGAAGTCGACGTGGCCCGGGGTGTCGATGAAGTTGAGCTGGTAGGTCTCGCCGCTCGCGGACTGGAACGCGAGGGTCACGCTCTGCGCCTTGATCGTGATCCCGCGCTCGCGCTCGAGGTCCATCGAATCGAGCACCTGCTCGTGCATCTCGCGCGCTTCGAGGCCGCCGCAGACCTGGATGAAGCGATCCGCGAGCGTCGACTTGCCGTGATCGACGTGCGCGATGATCGAGAAATTACGGATGTGCTTCATCGCAACCGGGTCTTGGCAAAACCCGGGATTATACCGGTCATCGACCCCGCGCGAGTGCTTTGTGCACCTCGTCGGCGTCGAGACGGCCGTGGCACACGAGGACCCCCTCGTACAGCAGCACCGGGATCTTGTGGCCGTAGCGCGCGCGGGTCACCGGCTCCGCGTCGACGTCGCGGACCTCGAGCGGATGGCCGGCCGCGGCGGGCAGCAGCGCGATCGCGTCCTGCATCTGCTCGCACAGATGGCAGCCGGCGCGCGAGTACAGGATGAACCGCCCGGGCTCGTCCATCGGCGCCCTAGCGATGGCTCAGCACGGTCGGCAGCGCGACCGGCGACGCGCGGCCGTCGATCGCGCGAACCGAGTGCGCGATGAACTCGACGGTCTGCGCCGGCACCTCGCCGACCGCGGTGACCTGGTGCCCCCCGACCACGGTCGAGAACGCGAAGCCCGAATCGAAGCGCGCGAGCCCGCGCATCGGTGCGGGCACGGGCGCGGGCGTCACGGTCGCCGCCGGCGCGCGCGGCTGCGGCCGTGGCTCGATGAACAGCGACACGGTCGCGAGCCCGTCCGAGTACACCAGGTGCTCGGCCGGCCGGTGCGCCGCGCCGATCGTCTGCGCCCCGGCGACCGTGAGCCGGAATCCGGGCGGCAGCGCCGCCGGCCGCAGCGCCGCGGCACCCGCGCTCGCCTCGCCCGCCGGCCGCTGCACGATCCAGCGCACGCCGCTCGTCGGCACGTGCGCCTCGAGGTCCCGGTCCGGGATCCGCGCGGGCATCGTGAGCGACGCGAACAGGATCTGCTCAATCACGTGCCCCTGTGCATCGCGCAGCTCGGTCTTCAGCGGCATCGCGGTCCGGCGGTCGATCCACAACCGGTAGCCGAACCGGAACTGATCCTTCGGATCGACCGCGATCACCGTGACCCGATGGCCGAGCAGGCGCTGGTCGGGCAGCTCGCGGATCCGGTAGAACCGGTCGACGCCCGCGCCGAACTTCGGCAGTCCGCCGAGGAACGGCGCGCCGTTCGGGCGCGTCGCGACCAGCACCGTGTGCCGGTCGGGGAAGTAGCAGATCAGCCGGCCGTCACTGTGGCGCACGTATTCCCGTCCGGCACCGTCGAGCGACTCGAGGCGCTCCGTAACGCGCCCGTCACGGTCGCGGTGCACGATGCGCATCGTCTCGACGCGCGGGCCGCTCACGTGAAAGAAGGTGCCGATGTAGTTGCGCGTGTCGAGCGCCCGGGTCATGCGCTCGAGCCAGGCCCGGGCGTCGCCCGCGCCAGTCCCGGGACCCGCGCCGGTCGCGTGACCTGCGTCGGCCGCGAGCGCCGGCGTCGCGAGCAGCGCCGCGCCGAGCACGGTCGCGAACCGCAGCCGCGCCGTGCCGAGCGTCGCCAGCCCCGCCGGGTCGATCATGGGCCGCCGGGCAGACTCGCCGCGCCGTTCGCAGGTCCCGGCGGGACGATCGACGGCGCGCTCGCGGCGCTCGTCACGCTCGCCGGCGCATTCGCCGCATGGGGCGGTCCGAGCGTCGCATCCGGCGCGTCGATCAGTCCGGACAGCAGACCGCGCTGGCCGAGGAACGAGGTGTATTCACTGTGCGCGAACACGTAGTTGGTGAGCCGCGCGGGCGGCAGCGCCGCCGGCGTCTCGGTCAGATCCGTCGGCACCGTGTAGGACAGCGCGGCGGAGCCGGATTGGGTCGCGAACGTCGCGGCGCTCTGCGCGCGCGGTCCGGCGGCACCCGCGATCGGCGCCGCGGACGCGCCCGCGACCGTCGAGGCGGTCAGGGTCGGCGTGTCGGCCCGCTGCTGCAGCGCAAATACCGCGATCACCGCGACTCCGGCCGCGATCGCGCCGCTCGCCGCATGCCGCCACAGCCGCGCCGTCATCGGCCGGCGCACGCGCGCCCCGCCGGTGTGCGGCGCCTCCGCCTCGATCACGATCTGCACCCGCGCGGCGACACCGCGCGACATCGGGCGCGTGACGCCGGCGCCGCGGCAGGCCTCGCCGATCAGCGCGCAGCGTCCGAAGTACGCGCGCAGCTCCGCGTCGCGCGTGAGGCGTTTCAACAACAAGTCCGTTTCCGCCGACGGCAGCTCGCCGTCGAGAAACGCCGAAATCTGTTCACGGATCGGTTCGCTCATGGCTCCTCGGGGCGGCCCAGGCCGGCATCGAATATGGGGCGCAGTTTCT
>JAKBCG010000110.1 GCA_021808035.1 Pseudomonadota bacterium | reverse complement strand
AAATCGACCGGTGGCGCATGGAAGTAGCGTTGCAGCACGAAGTTGTGGAAATCGAGGATCTCGCCGAGCTTCGCCGCGAAACGCTCGCGGTGGAACAGGTCCGCGACGCGCACCGCGCGCCGGGCGACCTTGTCCTCGTAGGCCGGCCCGATCCCGCGGCCGGTGGTGCCGATCGCGTTCGCGCCCTGCGCCTGCTCGCGCGCGCGATCGAGCGCGACGTGCGACGGCAGGATCAGCGGGCAGGACGGGCTCACGCGCAGACGGTCGAAGACCGGGACCCCTTCGCCGATCAGCGTCTCGGCCTCCCGGAACAGCGCCTCCAAGGACAGCACGACGCCGTTGCCGATCAAACACTGGACATGATCGTGCAGGATCCCGGACGGGATCAACGACAGGATCGTCTTCTTTCCGCCGATCACGAGGGTGTGGCCCGCGTTGTGACCGCCCTGGAAGCGCACGACCGCATGGGCCGAGTCGGTCAACAGGTCGACGACCTTGCCCTTGCCCTCGTCGCCCCATTGCAGACCGATGACGACGACGTTCTTACCCATGACGCACGACCCACAGTAGTCCGAGACCCGCGACGATGCTCACCAGACCGCCCCACCGCAGCTGCTCGGCATCGGTCTGCGCGAGGCGCGCCATCAGGCGCTGCGCCGCGCCGGGATCGATGAACGGCAGCAGGCCCTCGAGCACGAGGTAGAGCGCGAACGCGCCGCCCAGCGTGCGCAACAGTTCACTCCAGCCGACGTGCACGGTCGCTCCCGCGAACCCTCAGCGCCCGGCGCCGGGGTGAGCGAAGTATTTGAAGAACTCGCCCTTCGGCGATACGACGAGCACGTCGCCGGGCGTGCCGATCGATGCGCGGTACGCCTGCATGCTGCGGTAGAACGCGTAGAACGACGGATCCTGCGAGTAGGCGCGCGCGTAGATCTTGCTGGCCTCGGCGTCGCCGGCACCGCGGATCTCCTGCGCCTGCGCGGACGCCGTCGCGAGGATCTCGGTCTGTTCCTTGCTCGCCTCCGCACGTGTCGTCTCGGCCGTCTCGAGCCCTTGGGCGCGCAACTTCGCCGCCTGGGCCTTGAACGTCGCGCGCATCCGGTCGAACACCGAGTCGCGCACCTGGGACGGCAGATCGATCTTGGTGATGCGCACGTCGACGATCCGCACGCCGAGCTCGCGCGCGGCCGGTGCCGCGGTCTTCATCATCGCGTGGGTGAACGCCGTCCGGTCGGCGGTGATCACCTGCTGCAGGGTGCGCCGGGTCACGACGCTCTTGATCGCGTCCTCGATGGTCTCACCGAGACGCGCGTTCGCGACGTCCTCCGAGCCGCCGGTCGCCTCGTAGTAGCGGCGCAGGTGCGCGATGCGCCACTTCACGTAGAAATCGACGTTCAACTGCTCCTGCTCATGCGTCAGGAACCGCTCGTCCGGATAGAACTGGGTCAGCACGCGCTCGTCGAACTTCGACACCTGGTCGACGAGCGGCAGCTTGAAGTGCAGTCCGGGCGCGAAATGGGTGCCGATGATCTCGCCGCCGACCGACTCGATCGCGCCTTGTCCCTCGCTGACCGTGAATACGCTCGCCCGCACGAGGAGTGCGAGCACGGCCGCGGCGATCAACGCAAAGAGCACGCGGTTGTGCATCAGCCTCCCCCTCCGCCATCGTGGGTCGTCGCCGGCGCGGCCGAATCGGCCGGAGCCGGAAGCACGGCTTGCACCCGCACCGATCCGCTCGGTACGGACGACGACGACGACGAGCCCGCGGCCGGCGGCGCGGCCATCAGCTTGTCGAGCGGCAGGTACATCACGTTGCCGCCGTGCGAGGTCGCGACGATCACCTTGCGGGCCCTCGCGTAGACGTCCTGCATCGTTTGCAGGTAGATCCGCTCGCGCGTGACCGCCGGGGCCCGCCGATATTGGGCGAGCACGTCGTCGAAGCGCGCGGTGTCGCCTTGCGCGAGCGCGACGACCCGCGCCTTGTACGCCTCGGCATCCTGGATCGTCTTCGCGGCGTCGCCACGGGCGCGCGGCAGCAGATCGTTGCGGTAAGCCTGTGCTTCCTGCTCGTAGCGCTGGCGGTCCTTGTCGGCCTTGATCGCGTCGCGCTGGGCGGCCTGGACCGGCTCCGGCACGTTGATGTCGGTCAGGTTCACGCTGACGACGTGGATCCCCATCCGATAACCATCGAGCGTGCGCTGGATCAGCTCGCGGGCGCGCTGCGGAATCGTCGGATCCATCGCGAGCGCCTGGTTCAGCGTCGCCTGGCCGATCACCTCGCGCATCGCGCTCTCGCACACCTGAACCAGCGTCTCGTCGACGTCGCGGACCCGGAACAAGAGCTGCAACGGATCGGGCTGGGTGTACTGGACGGCGGACTTCACCTCGACCAGATTCGTGTCCGCGGTGAGCACGCTCTCGTCGTCGGTGATGCTGTAGACGCGCGAGACGTTCACGACGATCTTGCGCTCGATCGGCCACGGCCAGTGCCAGTTGTAGCCCGGCCCCATCGTCGCGACGTATTTGCCGAACCGCAGGATCACGGCGCGCTGCTGCGCATCCACCCGGTAGAAGCCGCTCCCGAGCCACAGCCCGCCGAGCGCGACGGCGAGGATCAGGAGCGCCCGAGTCCAGTCGATCGGCGGCTTGAGGGCCGCGCCGGAAGGCTTGCGCCCGAACAGCCCGCCGATCCAACGCCGCGCCTTGCGCAGGATCTCATCCAAGTCGCTCTGCGGACGCTGGCGATTCCAGGGATTGCGCTTCTCGCCGGGGTCGTTCCAAGCCATCGTGGACCTTAACAATAGCGTTCGGGGCGCCCGCGATGGCGGCTTTCGAGCGCACCGTACGGGCGCGACATTCTAGGCAGCCCGGCCGCCGCTCACAAGTCGCTCACGCAACTCGCTTTTTTGCGCCGGCCTCACGAACCTTGGGATTCTCGATCACGACGCCGTGTCGACCAGCGAGTGCGGCGAGATCACTCGAGCCGATCTCGACGTCGACGTCCCAACCACCGTCGTCGCGCTGCCGCTCCGCGCGCACCGCATCGCGACAGTACAGCTCGGAGCGCAGCGCCGCCGCGGACAGCGGCAACCGCAGCGTCCGCTCGGTCCGATCCGGTTTCACCCATGCGCCGATCGCGTCCCGCAGCTCCGCGAGCCCTGCACCGGTGATCGCGGAGCACCACACCTGGGTCGGGCGGCCGTCCGCATCGCGCTCCACCCGCGCCGGCTCGCCGCTGCGGTCGATCTTGTTGAACACCAGCAGCTCGGGTACCTCGCCGGCGCCGATTCCGCGCAACACCTCGCGGACCTGGGCGATGCGTTCTTGACGGGCCGGGTCGGCCGAATCGACCACATGGAGCAGCAGGTCGCTCTCGCGCGCCTCGAGCAAGGTCGAGCGGAACGCGGCGACGAGCTCGTGCGGCAGCTCTCTCACGAATCCCACGGTGTCCGCGAGCACCGTGTCGCCGACGCGTTCGAGGCGCAGGCGTCGCACCGTCGGATCGAGGGTGGCGAACAGCTGGTTCGCGACGTAGGTCGACGATCCGGTGAGCGCGTTGAACAACGTCGACTTGCCGGCGTTGGTATAGCCCACCAGGGCCACGGTCGGCACCGGTACGTCGCGGCGCACCCGCCGACCGGTATCGCGTTGCAATGCGAGCTTCTCGAGGCGTCCGCGCAGGGTGCGGATCCGCTTGCCGATCAAACGCCGATCGGTCTCGAGCTGGGTCTCGCCCGGACCGCGCAGGCCGATGCCGCCCTTTTGCCGCTCGAGATGGGTCCAGCCCCGAACCAGCCGCGTCGACAGATGGGTCAACTGCGCGAGCTCGACCTGGAGCTTGCCCTCGAAGCTGCGGGCACGCTGCGCGAAGATGTCGAGGATCAAGCCGTTGCGGTCGATCACGCGGCGGCCGACCAGCTTCTCGAGGTTGCGCTCCTGGCTCGGCGACAGCGTCCGGTCGACCAACACCACGTCGGCCTGCGCCTCCTCGGCACGAGCCTTGATCTCCTCCGCCTTGCCGGAACCGACGAAGTACTTCGGGTCGGGCCGCGGACGCGTCGCAAGCACGACGCCGGCACAGTCGGTCCCCGCGGACCCGGCGAGCGCGCGAAATTCCTCGATGTCCGCGGGATCGACCGGCCGGCCGATCCCGACGCCGACCAGGACTGCGCGCTCGC
Organism: Pseudomonadota bacterium; assembly: GCA_021808035.1. Lineage (GTDB taxonomy): Bacteria > Pseudomonadota > Gammaproteobacteria > Steroidobacterales > Steroidobacteraceae > Bog-1198. The sequence goes on along the minus strand of JAKBCG010000110.1, from coordinate 3,659 downwards.
CCCGCGCCGGACGATCAAACAACGGTCGCGCGTCCGGACGTCATTCGGCGATCGCTGGCTCGGCGAGCTCGCCATCCTCTTCGGTCGGCAGGCGCACGTTGCGCGCCGGCACCACCGTGGAAATCGCGTGCTTGTAGACCATCTGACTGACGCTGTTGCGCAGGAGGACCACGAACTGGTCGAACGAATCGATCTGCCCTTGCAGCTTGATGCCGTTCACCAGATAGATCGAGACGGGCACCCGCTCCTTCCGCAATGCGTTCAAAAACGGGTCTTGCAGCGACTGACCACGGGCCATGAGTGAAGCTCCTTGTTGTTCGATGTCATTTGTCCGGTCATGGCAGCAAACCGTGAAACCCGCGGCAAATGCCGTTCAATTTTAGCACAGCGGCGCTCCCGGCAGGTCCTCGCACGCGGCGCCGACCGTTCACCGCGATACCCGCGCGCATCATCTCGAGTCGAGCGCCTCGATCTCGGCCGCGACCACGTCCGCGACCGTCGGCCTCGCATTCCCGCAAGCGGGATCGAGCCATCGGGCACCGGCGCGCCGCCGCAGCCACGTCCACTGGCGCTTGGCCAGCTGACGCGACGCGGCAACCGCCGCATCGACCGCGACGTTCAACGGCCAGACGCCATCCAAATGCTGCCATAACTGGCGATATCCGACCGCGCGCATCGACGGATGTTCCCGGGTCAAGTCAGCGCGGCGATAAAAATGCCGGACCTCGTCCAGGAGCCCGGCGCGCATCATCGCGTCGAACCGAGCCGCGAGCGCGGTGTGCAGTTCGGCGCGCCGCGCCGGCGCAACCGCGAATTCCAGGTAACGGACGTCCGCGAGCGCGGCCGTGCGGCGCGTGCGCAGTTCGCTGATCGTCGCGCCGGTCAGGCGATGCACCTCGAGCGCCCGCTGGATGCGTTGCGGATCGTTCGCATGGATGCGCGTGGCGGAGGCCGGATCGATCCGCCGAAGTTCCTCGTGCAATGCCGCCCAACCGACGCGCGCCGCCTCGGCGTCGATCGACGCGCGCAGGTCGGGATCGCCTTCCGGGAGCTCCGCGATGCCTTCGGTCAGCGCGTGGAAATAGAGCATCGTGCCGCCGACGAGCAACGGAATCCGCCCGCGGGCCCAGATCCCGCCGATCGCGCGTCCCGCATCGCGGACGAAGTCGCCGGCCGAATAGCGCTCCGCCGGATCGCGGATGTCGACGAGGTGGTGCGGCACGCGCGCGCGCACCGCCGCGGCTGGTTTCGCGGTGCCGATGTCCATCCCTCGATACACGAGCGCGGAGTCCACGCTGACGATCTCGAGCGGCAGACGCTCGACCAGGCGCAGCGCGAGATCGGTCTTGCCGGCGCCCGTCGGGCCCATCAGCAGCACCGCGACGCGCGGCATCAGCGACCGCGAAGGAACAGCCGATCCAGATCGGCGAGCGACAGGCGCACCCAGGTCGGCCGACCGTGATTGCACTGATCGGCGCGGTCGGTCCGCTCCATCTCACGCAGCAACGCGTCCATCTCCGGGACGCTCAGCTTGCGATGGACCCGTACGGCGGCCTGACACGCGGCGGTCGCGAGATGCCGGTCGATCGCCGCTTCCACCCGGTGCGACAGCCCCTGCTCGACCAGGTCGCCGAGCACGTCGACGACCAGCGCGGCCGGCGCATAGCCGGCCAGCAGCGCCGGCACGGCCCGCATCGCGAGTTCCCCCGGCCCGATGCGCCCGAGATCGAAGCCGAGCGCGGCGAACTCCGCGTGGTGCGCTTCGGCCGCATCGGCGCGCGCCGGACCGACACGCAACGTATCGGGCAGGAGCAAAGGCTGGCTGTGCCGCTCGCCCCGCAGCAGCTTCTTCAGCCGCTCGTAGAGGATCCGTTCATGCGCGGCGTGCATGTCGACGAGCACGAGGCCTTGCGCGGTCTCGGCGAGCACGTACGCGCCGTGCAATTGGGCGATCGCCTGACCGAGCGGCGCGTGGCCGGGCACGGTCGCGTCATCGGCGGCGAGGGTCGCGGGTTCGCCGTCGGTCGCCGGGGAAACCGGGACCGGCGGCACATCGGCGCCGCCATCGCGCACCGCCGCGCGCGCATCGGCGGCGATCGACCAGCGCAGCGCACCCTGCGCGGGCGGCCGCTGCCACGCCGGCCGGTGCGCCGACGCGCGGTTCGCCGCTTCGACGAGCCAAGCCGTCGCGCCGCCCTCCCCGTCGGTCGGCCGGGTCCCGGCGAGCGCGCGCTCGACGGTGCGGAAGAGAAAATCGTGGATCGCCCGCGGATCGCGAAACCGCACCTCGAGTTTCTGCGGATGCGCGTTCACGTCGACCAGCGCCGGATCGAGTTCGAGATAGATCAGGTACGCCGGAAAACGGCCGTGGAACAGCACGTCCTGATAGCCGAGCCGCACCGCGCTCGCGAGCAGCTTGTCCTTCAAGGGACGACCGTTCAGGTACACGAACTGCAGATCCGACTGGCCGCGCGAGAAGGTCGGCAGGCCGAGCCAACCGTGCATGCGCAGGCTCTGGGTCGCATGGTCGACTTCGAGTACGTGGGCCGCGAAATCCTCGCCAGTCACCTCGGCGACGCGCGCCAGGCGTTCCGGCGCGGAATCGGCGCAAGGCAGATCGAGGACCCGGCGTCCCTGGTGCTCGAGACGGAACGCCACGTCGAAACGCGACAGCGCGAGCCGCTCCAGCACGCGCTGCACGTGCTGGAACTCGGTCTGCGGCGCGCGCAGGAACTTGCGCCGGGCCGGAACGTTGAAGAACAGGTCGCGGACCTCGACCGTGGTGCCGAACGGATGCGCCGCCGGGCGCGGCGGCGTCAGCACCCCGTCGCGCGGCTCGATCGCCCAGCCATGGGGTTCGTCCGGCGCACGCGTCGTCAACGTGAAGCGCGCGACCGACGCGATGCTCGGCAGTGCTTCGCCCCGAAACCCGAGGCTGCGCACGCGCTCGAGGTCGGCGAGCGAGGTGATCTTGCTGGTCGCGTGACGCGCGAGCGCGAGCGCGAGCTCCGCCGGAACGATCCCCCGGCCATCGTCGCGCACCCGGATCGAGGCCGCCCCGCCGGCTTCGAGCTCGACCTCGACCCGCCGCGCCCCGGCGTCGAGCGCGTTCTCGACGAGTTCCTTGACCACGGAAGCCGGGCGCTCGACGACCTCGCCGGCCGCGATCTGGTCGATCAACTCCTCGGGTAGTACTCGAATCGGCACCGGCAACCTCGCGAACGGCTTATGTTCGCATATTGCCCGGCCCCGCAGGGGCCGCCGCGTCAGCGCCGTTCGGTCTCGATGGGTCGGCTGCCGTTAGACTCCGTGCCGACCCGACCGGCACCGTCCGCGACCAAGGTCGAATGCGCATGGGCCGCGACCCACTGCGCGATCCGCGTGCCCGGCGGCGGGTTCGCATAGAAATACCGGCGCACGCCGGCGAGGATCGCCCGCGCGATTTTCATCTGTTTCGCGGGGGTGCGCAGCTTCAACTCCTCGCGCGGATCGGAGATGTAGTCGGTCTCGACCAGCATCGACGGAATGTCGGCCGATTTCAGCACGACGAATCGCGCCTGCTGCACCCGGTCGTAATGGACCTGCCCGACGCGTTCGAGCGCGTGCAGCACGTCCTGCGCCGCCTGCTCGCTCTCGGTCATCGACGCCGACTGGGACAG
>JAKBCG010000109.1 GCA_021808035.1 Pseudomonadota bacterium | reverse complement strand
ACGTCTCCGACGAGGCGGGCGACGGCACGACGACCGCGACCGTGCTCGCGCAGGCGATCATCCGCGAGGGCCTGAAGGCGGTCGCGGCCGGCCACAACCCGATGGACATCAAGCGGGGCATCGACCGTGCGGTCGCCGAGGCGACCGAAGAGCTGAAGAAGCTCTCGAAGCCTTGCAAGGATCCGAAGGCGATCGCGCAGGTCGGCACCATTTCCGCGAACTCCGACGAGAGCATCGGCAAGACGATCGCGGACGCGATGGCGAAGGTCGGCAAGGAAGGCGTGATCACCGTCGAGGAAGGCTCGGGTCTGCAGAACGAGCTGGAAGTCGTCGAGGGCATGCAGTTCGACCGCGGCTATCTGTCGCCGTACTTCATCAACAACCAGCAGAGCCAGGCCGCCGAACTCGACAAGCCGCTGATCCTGCTGGTCGACAAGAAGATCTCGAACATCCGCGAGATGCTCCCGCTGCTCGAAGGGATCGCGAAGGCCGGCCGGCAGTTGCTGATCGTCGCCGAGGACGTCGAGGGCGAGGCGCTCGCGACGCTGGTCGTGAACACGATCCGCGGGATCGTCAAGGTCGCGGCCGTGAAGGCGCCGGGCTTCGGCGACCGCCGCAAGGCGATGTTGCAGGACATCGCGATCCTCACCGGCGGCACCGTGATCTCCGATGAAGTGGGCCTGTCGCTGGAGAAGGCGACGCTCAACGATCTCGGCGAAGCGAAGAAGGTCGTCGTCGAGAAGGAGAACACCACGGTCATCGACGGCGCCGGCAAGGCGGCCGACATCAAGGCCCGCGTCGAGAGCATCCGTCAGCAGATCGAGGAGGCGACCTCCGACTACGACAAGGAGAAGTTGCAGGAGCGCGTTGCGAAGCTCTCCGGCGGCGTCGCGGTCATCAAGGTCGGCGCGGCCACCGAGATCGAGATGAAGGAGAAGAAGGCGCGCGTCGAGGATGCGCTGCACGCGACCCGCGCGGCCGTCGAGGAAGGCGTGGTGCCGGGCGGCGGCGTCGCCCTGGTGCGGGCGCTGAAGGCGGTCGAGAAGCTCACCGGCGTCAACGAGGACCAGTCGCACGGCATCAAGATCCTCGCCCGCTCGATCGAGGAGCCGCTGCGGCAGATCGTCAGCAACGCCGGCGAGGACGCGGCGGTCGTACTGAACCGCGTCCGCGAGGGCAAGGGGACGTTCGGCTACAACGCGGCGACCGGCGAATACGGCGACATGATCGAGATGGGCATCCTGGACCCGACCAAGGTCACGCGTCTCGCATTGCAGAACGCGGCGTCGGTCGCGGGCCTGCTGCTCACGACCGAGGTGATGATCGCCGAGGCTCCGAAGGAAGAGGAGCACAACCACGGCGCCCCGGGCGGCGGCATGGGCGGCATGGGCGGCATGGACATGTAAGAGCCGTCACCACGGTTCACGTTCCATGAAGGAGAGCGGGTCCGAAAGGGCCCGCTCTTTTTTTTTCGCACGCCCGGATCGGTAATATGGGAGGCCGAAGCACGCCCATGATCCTGCCGCGACCCCACTTCGACGACCTGCCCCCGGAATTGCGCGATCCGGTCGAGCGCTGGTGGACGCTTGCCGATGCCGACGAGCGCCTGGTGGCCGCGATCGCGGACGGACCGCAGGAACTGCGCGCCGAGCTGCCCCGCGTGATCGCGTGCAGCGAGTTCGCCGGCGCGGCGTTGCTGCGTGATCCGTCGGCGCTCGAGTGGATCGACCGGCGCGGTGCCGCCGAGGAGCACGCGGTCGAGGCCGCGGCGGATCGCGCCGCCGTGCGGCGGATCCTGCGACGCTGGCGGCGGCGGGCGATGCTGCGCATCGCGTGGGATGCGATCACGGAACGGGACGGGGTCGAAGAGACCCTCGCCGCGCTCTCGGATCTCGCGGACCGAGCGATCCGCGCGGCCGCGGTCGCGAGCGAGCGCTTGCTACAACCGACCTTCGGCCGGCCCCGCGATGCCGACGGCGCGCCGGCCTCGTTGATCGTGGTCGCGATGGGCAAACTCGGCGGCCGCGAGCTCAATTTCTCGTCCGACGTCGATCTCGTGTTCCTGTACTCCGCGAGCGGCGAGACCGACGGTCCCCGCCGACTCGACAATGCGGAATACTTCCTGCGGGCGGCGCGCGAGATCATCGGGCTGCTCGACGTGCGCGACGAGGATGGTTTCGTGTTCCGCGTCGACACGCGCCTGCGGCCGTTCGGCGCGAGCGGCCCGCTGGTCGTGAGCGTCGGCGGTCTCGAGGACTATCTGCAGCAGCACGGCCGGGACTGGGAGCGCTACGCCTGGATCAAGGCGCGCGCGGTCGTCGGCGCCGAGGCCTACGAGCCGACCTTCCGGACCGTCGTGCGCCCCTTCGTCTACCGTCGCTATCTCGACTATGGCGTGTTCGACAGCCTGCGCGACATGAAGGCGCTGATCGCGCGCGAAGTCGCGCGTCGCGATCGGGACGAGGACCTGAAGCTCGGTACCGGCGGAATCCGCGAGCTCGAATTCATCGTGCAGTCGCTGCAGCTGGTCCGCGGCGGCGGCGATCCGCGCCTGCAGAACCCCGCGCTGCTCGATGTCCTGCCGACGCTCGCCGGCTCGAAGTTGTTCGCGACTCCGGTGGTCGAAGCGCTCGCGCACGCGTACCGGGTGCTGCGACGAGCCGAGAACGCGGTGCAGATGATCCGCGACGAACAGACGCATCGCCTGCCGGACTCGCCGGTCGACCGCGCGCGGTTCGCGTGGCATCTCGGCCAACCCGGCTGGGCGGCCGCGCTCGCCCAGGTGCAGGAAGCCCGGCGGACGGTCGCCACCGAGTTCGACGCCCTCGTGTTCGGGGGCGGCCGCGCCCCGTCGAGCGGTGCGCCACCCGCGGCCGCGTTCGCGTTCGACGCGCCGCGTCTTGCGGAGGAGCTCGCCGCGCGCGGCTTGTCGCCAGCCGCGGTCGCCGAGACCCTGCCGCTGCTCGCCGCGTACCGCGAGTCGGCCGCATACCGCAAGCTCGACGAATCCGCCCGCCGGCGCCTGCATGCGATCCTCGACGGCCTGGTCGGGGCGGCCGCGGCGCGGCCGCAGCCCGCCGCGGTGGTCGGGCGGGTGCTGCGGATCCTGGAGACGATCGGCGCGCGCTCGTCGTATCTTGCGCTGCTGAAGGAACGGCCGCAGGCGCTCGCGCGATTGATCGACGTGTGTGCGCTCAGCGGGTTCCTCGCGCGGCAAGTGGCCGAGTTTCCACTGCTGCTGGACGAGCTGATCGACCCCAAGCTCTTCGAGGAGCAACCGACGCGCACGAGCCTTGCGCGGGAGCTCGCGGCGATCGCGGCGGGCCCGCCGACCGACGATCCGGAGCGGCCGGTGGAGGCGCTACGACAGTTCCAGAAGACGGCGATCTTCTCGGTCGCGCTCGCGGACCTGACCGGCCGGATGCCCTTGATGACCGTCAGCGACCGGCTCACCGACATCGCCGAGCTGATCCTCGAGCGCTGCCTGCAGCTCGCGTGGCAGCAGATCACGGCGGTCTACGGCGTGCCTCATTGCGGGGCGCACGAGTCGGCGCTGCGCGCGGCGACCGTCGCGGTGGTCGGCTACGGCAAGCTCGGCGGCATCGAGCTCGGTTACGGCTCCGATCTCGACCTCGTGTTCCTGCACGACTCCGCCGGCGAGATCCAGCTGACGCGCGGCGCACGGTCGATCGACAACGGCGTGTTCTTCCTGAGGCTCGGACAGCGGATCGTCCACCTGCTGACGATGCACTCGTCGGCCGGACGGCTCTACGAGGTCGACATGCGTTTGCGCCCGAACGGCAAGGGTGGATTCCTGATCACGGGGATCGACGCGTTCGAGCGCTATCAGCTGCGCGAGGCGTGGACCTGGGAACATCAGGCGCTGTTGCGCGCGCGGGCGGTCGCGGGCGACGCCGCGCTCGGCGCGCGCTTCGAGTCGGTGCGTCGCCGCGTGCTCGGCACCGCGGTCCATCGCGACCGCCTGCGGGCGGATGTCGCCGAGATGCGCGCGCGGATGCGCCATGAGCTGTCGCGCGCGCACGCGGGCGAGTTCGACATCAAACAGGACGCAGGCGGGATCGCCGACATCGAATTCCTCGTGCAGTACTGGGTGCTCGAGGCCGCATCGCGACTCCCCATACTGCTCGAGCACAGCGACAACGTGCGCCAGCTCGAGGCGCTCGCGCGTCACGGCGTGATCGATGCCGACACCGCGGCGTTCCTCACCGACGCCTACCGCAGGTACCGCGGCGTGCTGCACCACGCCTCGCTCGAAGGCGACGACGCGCGTGTCGTCGATGCCGGACCCTACGCGGGCGACCGGCGGCGCATCGAGGACATCTGGGCGCGGACGTTCGGACCGACCGGGTGATGGTTCAGTGGGAAGGACCGGGCGCCAGCTTCGCCATCGACGTTCGCTTGCGCGCGACTTCCGCGAGGATCTGCGGCCAGCGTACCTTGTGGAGGGCCTTCGTCGTCCGGAACTGATCGAGCGGAACGGACTCCAGCGGATCGATGCGGTAGAGCAGATAAACCCGGACCGCGCCAATATCGGCCGAGATCTCCGCGATGCGCTCCAACAGCTTGAGCCCGACCCGTTCCCCCCGCGTCGCGACCTCCTTCGCGATGAACGCACGCGCCACGCCCAACGCGAGCCGCGCTTGGGCTATCCCGGCGGCGTTGCGTTTCCCGGGCAATAGATGAAGGTTCTGGATGCGGCTGTCGAGGACGTCCACGGGATGAATGACCCGCAGGCGGCCGACATCCGGGATGTCCATCTCGATCGCCCGCCGGACAAGATCCTTGGTCGTCAGTCCGGCGACACCGGAGAGGAAATCCACCTGTTTCACCGCGCCACTCTTGGTGCGATGAGTCACCTTGCCGGTTTGCGGGGTCGAGTCATCCAGTGAGGGTATCCACGTCTGCCAACCGAGGCGTTTTCCCAGCGTGATCGCAAGCGCCGCATCGCCAATGAAGTCGGCATCGGCCGTAACGCCCGAAAGCAGGCTCTCCGGACGCTCGACCTGCAGGTGATCGGCCCAGAATGCCAACGCCTGGCCGCCAACGAGCAATCCAGCGGACCCGCAGATACTCAGAATCTTCCGGACATCCTCGGTGTCGAGTGGTGCTTCGACAGGCCTATTCTTCATCGAAGTCGCGCGGGGCGTCGATCATTCGCGCGGCGCGCGCCTTATCCGGAGGGATCATATGCGTGTCGCCCCACGACCCGCGCGGACCCGGCTCATGCCCGGCGCTGCGCAACGCCTCCAGCGCGCGCGGCGACAGGACGACCGCGACGGGGCGCCCATGCTTCACGATCTCGACGCAATCCAGCGCCGCGACGTCGTCGAGGAGACCGCCGAAGTTGTTCTTCGCCTGACTGGCCGATACTTGCTTCATAAGTTGTCCATTTTAGCTAAAACAAAGCCCGTTGCAAGGTCGCGACCGCACGCGCAGAATCGCGTCCGGACGGAGCGCATGCCACGTTGAGGAGCATTCCATGTCGGCGATGGTCGCGGAGGATTCGAGGCATCGGCTGATCCAGCCGAACGCGGAACATCATTACCGGGTCACCGCGGCGGATCTGCCGCTGTCCTGTCCGATGCCGGGGATGTCGCTGTGGAACTCCCACCCGCGGGTCTATCTCGCGATCGAGCCCACCGGCTGGGCGAAGTGCCCCTACTGCGGCGCCGAATACACGCTGGACCGGGGTCCAGCGCACTGACGAGCGGCTCCCGCCGGCGCGAGGCGCCCCCCAAGGCGACGTTCAGTCCCTTCGGCGACGCCCAGTCTGTATGGCGCGACGCTCAGCCCGTGCCTTCGCCGCGGTAATCCCGATACGATTTCTCCTCGACCAGCGCCGAACCGAGACGGGTGTTGATGCGCCGCTTGATCGCGGCTCGTTCGTCGTTCTCGAAGTACACCGCCCGCGCGAGCTCGATGAACTCCCGGTCGAAGGACTGCGCGCGTTCCTTCGCGCGGATGTCGTCCTCGATGCGCCACAGGCGCTCGTTCACCGCGTGCAGCGCAGCCTGGTCCGCCGCGACGTCGGTCGTCCCATAGGCGGACTCCGCCCACGCGTGCCGCAACTCGTCGAGCTCGCGGCGGACGTTCGCGAGCTTGCCCGGGTCGGCCATCTTGGCCGACTTGATCTCGAGGATCGTGATCTTGTCGAGCAGTTCACCGGGTGACACCGGTACCGAAATCGGGCTCATCCGCGCCCCACGCGTCAGTTTCCAAGGCCTGGGATTCTAGCGAAAAAAGCCGCGCGTCGTGATGCTAGACTCCGCTCGGTGGCCGCTGTACGAGGGGGCGAACATCATCAGGGGATCCGGCCGGCGCATCACGACCGACGCGGGCGCGATGCTCGCCGGGGAGGGCGGTGTGCCGGCGTGGGCCGGGGTGCCTGCCGAGGCGATCTTCGATCCACAGCAGTGGTCGCGTCGCGCCGCCGTGGTTCCGGCGACGCGCGGCCGCGGCGCCACCTGGTTCGTCGACGATGGCGCCGGCGCGTGGGTGCTGCGTCATTATCGGCGCGGCGGGTTCGTCGCGCGTTTCCTCGAGGATCGTTACCTGTGGACCGGCGAGGATCGGGTGCGCGCGTTCGCCGAGTGGCGGCTGCTCGAGCACCTGTGGCGGCGCGGCGTGCCGGTGCCGCAGCCGATTGCGGCCGCGTATCGCCGCCGTGGCCCGTACTACCGCTGCGATCTCATCACCGCGCGGATCCCGGACGCGCGGCCGCTCAGTGAACGGCTGACCGACGGGACCTTGCCGCCCGAGCTCTGGCGCGCGCTCGGCGCCGCGATCGCGCAACTGCATCGCGAGGGTGTCGATCATGCCGACCTGAACGCGCACAACGTACTCGTCGACGACGCCGGGCGGGTCAGCTTCATCGACTTCGACCGCGGCCGCGTGCGCACGGATGGCCGGTGGACCATGCGCAACCTGCGGCGCCTGCGTCGCTCATTATCGAAGATCGGCGCGGACCGGACGTCCCTCGCATTCGACGCCGGGTGGCGCGAACTCCTGCGCGCGTACGCGGCGGAGCGCGCCGCCGTGCCACGGCCGGTGGGTTGACCGGGCGCGCCGATGCGATCGGTCTACCGCATGCTGATCCGGATCCTGGTGCCGATCGCGGCGTCGGTGACGCTGCTGCGGGCGGTCCGCGATCCGGCGTATCGCGCGGGATTCGCCGAGCGCTTCGGTTTCGGTCCGGCGCGCGGCGCGGGAGGCGCGATCTGGCTGCACGCGGTCTCGCTCGGCGAAGTCATCGCGGCCGTGCCGCTGGTGCGTGCGCTTCGCGAACGACATCCGCACCGGCACTTCGTGATCACGACCGCGACGCCGACCGGACGGGCGCAGGCCCGCACGGCGTTCGGCGACGACGTCGACGTGCGCTACCTACCCTACGATACGCCCGGCGCGGTCGCGCGCTTCCTCGACCGCGCACGCCCCGCGTTCGGCGTGATCATGGAGACGGAGCTCTGGCCGACCCTGTTCGAGGCTTGCGCGCGCCGCGCAATTCCGCTCGTGCTCGCGAGTGCGCGGCTCTCGGCGCGCTCGGTGGTGCGCTATCGGCGCGGCGGGGCGCTGTTTCGCGGCCTGTTCGGTCCTGGTGTCGCGATCGCCGCGCAGACCGAGGCGGACGCCGAGCGCTTCCGGCAGATCGGCGCGGACCCGGCCCGGACGCGCGTGCTGGGGAACGTGAAGTTCGACCTCGACATCGACCCGACGCTGCCGGCCCGCGCGAGCGCATTGCGAGCAACCGACCTCGGCGCGCGACCGATCTGGGTCGCGGGCAGCACCCATGCCGGCGAGGAACGCGCGGTGCTCGAGGTGCACCGGAACCTGCTGAAGTCCCTGCCGGATGCGTTGCTGATCCTGGCGCCGCGGCATCCGCAGC
>JAKBCG010000108.1 GCA_021808035.1 Pseudomonadota bacterium | reverse complement strand
CGCGCTGTCGAACAGCGCGGTCTCCGGCAGGAGGTTGGCGGCGAAGATCGTCGCCAGCGGCGTCGTCGACGGCAGCAGCGTGTCGATCCCGTTCGCGTAGGTCGGGGAATAGATGTCGGTGGTCGCCGTGTAGATGTCCCCGTACTCATGCTGGTAGCTCGTCGTCAGAAGCGGCGCGAACACCGTCGCGCCGAGATCGACGTGGCCGAAGAACATCGCGTCGCCGAACGCCTCGAGCGCGTACGGACCCGACATCGGCGCCGCGGCGGTGACCGTCGCGCCGGCCGCGAGCATCGCCCGTTCGGTCGCCATCGCGACATAGCCGCCTTGCGAGTAGCCGGTGATGAACAGCTTGCCGCTGTCGCTGGTCGCGCTGGAGAGCGTGTCCGGCAGCGCGGTGCGGGCGGCCGCGAGCGCATCGATCATCTCGTCCGATTGCTGGGTGGCGTTCAGGTACGGATGGTAGCCGAGCGTCGAGATGTCGTAGCCCGCGTAGTTCGGCGCGACCACGATGTACCCCTGCGCCGCGAAGGTCGCGGCGATCAACGCACCCTCGGTGTTGCCGGGGTCGGCGATGTTCGCGATGTTCGCGTTCTTGTTCGTCTGAGTGCCGTGCGCATAGAGCACGATGGGTCGCGGTCCGGTGCAGGCGGGGGGCGAACCGGTCGGCACCATCAGCGCACCCGATGACTCGGTCGGCTCGCCCGCGCCGCCGACGGTCCAGAACTTGAAGTAATAGAAATCGACGCCGCAGGTCGGATTGCCGACGAGCTGCAGGAGTTGCGCGCCGGAGGCGTTCGCGGCGAGATCCGCCTGCAAGGTCGTCGCATCCAGCGATGCGAGCCGCAAGGGCGGGTTCTCGACCAGCGTGCCGCGACTCGTCGAGGCGCTCTGCGCGGAGGTCGGAGAATTGGAACCGCCGCAGGCGGTCAGTGCGAGCGCGATGGCGAACAGGCCGCCACTGCGCCAAAAGAGCTTCCCCATCGCCGTCACCCCTCAGGTTCGCTCGGGGTCGGCGGCGCTCGTGGTTCGTATTCTCGCGTAGCTCGATCCGGGGCCGCCGATCGCACCGCGATGCGCCCATTCTACGTCCAACCGCCGAAAACGCACCTCCCCGGGTGGCCGGCGTTCCGAGCGCGCTACCGGATCCGTCCGATGCGAATCACTCTAATTCGCGGGCGCGTGTGGCTGCCCTCGGCCATGCACGAACGATGCCCGCGCGCGCGGCGCGCGATGCGGCGGCGCATGAGTGGGGGGTGCCTCGGCGAGACCGCCGGCAGCGGCGGCGTCGAGCAGCGGCTGCGCGGTCGTCGAGTCGATCGCGAAATACCAAGGTTCACCGCTGCTCTTCAACACGAGCTGATCGCCGGTCTTCGACTTCGACAGCGTCCAGGTCACGGCATGGCCGGTCTGCCGGCCGATCGTGAACGTCGCCTGCGGCGCATTCGTTTGCCAGTCCGGCAACGCCTGCTCGCCGAGCACGTCATCGACGCGCAGCTCGTCGATCGCGCGCACCAGCGCGTCGGCCTTCGCCGCGTCGAGCGAACGCCCGGTCGGCAGTCCGGTCGCGTGCCAGGGTCCCGGCGGCTCCTTCCCCGAGACCGTCCGCGTGAGCTCGACGCCGCCACCGTGCGGGCCGTGCACGTCGATCTCGGCGATGTCGTCGGCCGGGATCTGCAGCAGCTTCGCGTCGATCCAGGCGCTCGACCGCACCGGCAGATGGTAGGTCGCGACGCCGAGGCTGTAGATCGGGCGTTCGCCGGCGGCGCGTCCGTAGGACTTGCGCAGGCCGGCGGACTTGCCGAGGTACACGGTCGCGATCCCATGACCGGCGTGATCGAAGCGGATTCGACGCGAGTAGCGGTCGGTGGCGACCTCGAAGCGTGCGCGCGCGTCCTTCGTGTTCGCGACCGGCAGGCCGCGACGCAGGCCGCCGAATTGCGCGATCAGCGCCGACACGCGTTCCTTCGACGCCGGAACGTCGAACGCGCTGTGCACCAGCCAGGTGCCGTTGCGGTCGAGCAGTTCGACCGGTGCCGCGGCGGGCTTGCCCGGCTTCGCCGGTCCGTCGATCAGGATCCGGTCGCTCGTGCCGATCGCGTTGGTGAGGAACGGCGCGTTCGGTGGATTCGACGAGATCGCGTCATGGTGCATGAAGAGCGCAGCGGCGATCACCAGCTGCACGCCGAGGAGGGCCGCGAGGGTCGGTATCCGGGATCGCATCGTTCAGGCTCCGCCGAGGAGTTCGAGATGTTTCGCGAGCATCCGCCGGCGCCGGCGCCGCGAGATCAGCCAGATCGCGACCAGCCCGCCGAGCGCGAGACCGTAGTTCAGGTATTCCCAGAATTCCTCGGTCGCCCGCGCCATCGGTCGCAAGGTGTTCGCGAACCGGTCGCGGCCCCGGATGCTGAGGAGTCCGGGGTCCTCGACCGACCAATCGACGACGTCGTGCGCGAACTGCGGTCCTTGCAGGTAACGCGTGCCCAGGGTCTGACTGATCAGCTCGCCGACACGATCCTCGAACATCGCGTTCGAGGCGACCAGGACCAGTCGGGCCGACGGCGGCGAGTGGGCGATCACGTTCGCGATCGCAGGTGCGGCCGGACTCGCCGGTGTCGCGGCGGGCGTCGCCGGGGTTGCCGGTGCGTGGGTGGCCGGCGCCGGCGGTGTGGCCGCGGTCTCGAGCGGCGAGGGGGCGTGTGCAAACGCCGACGTGAAACGTCCCTGGACCATCACGGCGATCGTGTGCGGTCCGGTCTTGCGGCCCGGCGGGAATCCGAGGTTCGGATATTGCGCGTAATCCGGCATCAAGCTCGGGGAGGCACCGAGCCAGCTGCTGCTCGAGGAGCGCAGCAGCGGTGTCACGGTGCGCCCGGCGTTCGCCTTCGCGTCGACGCGGATCGCCCCCGCCCACGGCGCGTAGATCTGGTCGAGGTTGCGGGTGATCGGCGAAGCCGGGTTCAAGTCGCGTCCGCGCAAGTCGACGATGTACGGGTATTTGACGAGCTGGATCTCCTGCAGCACGATCCCGCCGAGATCGCGCTGCTCGGGGATCGGCAACGCGCCGCTTGCGGTGTCGAGGACCAGGCGCTTGCTGACCGAGAGCCCGAAGCCGGCGAGCCAGTGCCCGAGGCCGCTGTGGGTCGGGGTACCGGTGATGCTCTGCTGGATCTGCACGTCCTGCGGCGCGGTCGCGATCATCACCGTGCCGCCTTCCATCAAGAACTGATCGATCGCGAACACCTGCTTCGGATCGAGGTTCTGCGGGTCGAGCACCATCAGCATGTCGGCATCGCTCGGCACCCGGCCGTTCTTCAGGTCGGTGTCCTCCCAGCGAACCGTCGCGCTCAGCTGGCGCCGCAGCGTCGCGTAATCCGCGCCCCGGTTCGGTGCGAGCACCGCGACGGTCTTGAGGAATCCCGGCGAGAAGCGCTTCAAACCCGCTTCGATCGCGTTCTTCAGGCTGGTCGCATCGAGCGCGGCGGGCAGCGGGACCGGCTCGTGGTGCTTCCCGTCGTCCAGGGTCATGTAGAACCAGAACGGCTTCTGATCGAGCAGGCTCACCACCATCGGCCGGAAGCCGTAGGTCTGCCTCAAGCGCTTCGCGAGCGCCGGGTCGGTGCCCGGATCCTGGAACGAGAACTGGAACTTCCCGCCGGAACCGGCGCGGATCTCGTCGAGCGCCTGGGTGAGCGCCGTCCGCGCGGTCTCGAGCGCCTGCGGCAGCTGGTCGCCCGCGGAGAAGTAACCGTGGAAGGTCACCGGTCGGCGCAGCGTGTCGAACAGGCTCCCGCCCGCCTGATAGGCGAGCAGATCCTTGCGGATCGCGCTGGTGATCGCATACTCGGGGTTCTTGAGCTCCACCCGCAGGTTCGTCTCCGAACGCTGCTTGACGTCGATCAGCTTGCGGAAATCGAGCACCTGGTACTGGTCGCCGTACTTCACCAGGATGTCGAAGTACGAGTTCACGACCGAGGTCCGGTACCGGCTCGCGACCTGGAATGGCGTCGGCCGGATTCCATAGCGGTTGCCGGCCTCGGCGGCGAGCTTCGGATGATGCTCGGGGTCGACGAATTCGACGTGCACCCGGCGGCCCCCGGCGACCGCGTACTCCGCGAGGAGGTTGCGCAGCTGCGGCACGAGCGGCGCGAGCAACGGATGCGTCTCGGCGCTGAAATACCCGCGGATCAGCAGCGGCTCGCGCAGCTGCCGCAGGGTCTGCTGCGTCGCCGGCGACAAGGTGTAGAGATGGCCGCGGGTGAGGTCGACCCGCGCCCAGGTGATCTGTTGCAGCCACAGGTTCGCGGCGAGCGCGTTCGCCGCGAGCAGCACGGTCGCCCAGACCCAGCGGCGGTGCGCCGGCTGCGCGGTGTTGTTCGCCCACCGCAGCCGCTCGAGGCTCAAGCGATTCAGCGCGAGGAACACGACCGTGATCGACAGGTAATAGTACAAGTCGCGCAGGTCGAGCACGCCCCGGGTGATCGACGCGAAGCGCGAGCCGGCGCCGAGCAGGCGCAGCCAGTCGCCGGTGCCGTAGCCGAAGAACGCGGTGATCGCGGGCGAGCCGATCAGGTAGAACGCGCCGGCGATCGCCGCGGTCACGATCAAGCTGACGACCTGGTTGTCGGTGCGCGCCGAGACCCACAGGCCGATCGACACGTACGCGGCCGCGAGCACGATCGCGGCGACGTAGCCGCCGACGACCGGCCCCCAGTCGAGCGAGCCCATGAACGACACCGTGATCGGCAACGGCAGCGTCAGCGCGAGCGCGATCAGCACGAGACCCATGATCCCGAGGAACTTGCCGAGCACGTGCTCGGTGAGCCCGGTCGGGGAGGTGAGCAACAGCTCGATCGTCCCGGCGCGCCGCTCTTCGGCCCAGGAACGCATCGTCAGCGCCGCGACGAGGAAGATCAGCAGGATCGGCATCCACTCGAACAACGGCCGGACGTCGGCGATGTTGCGCGAGAAGAAGGTCGCGACCCAGAAGAACACGAACAAGGTCACCGCGAGGAACGCGCTCAGAAACAGCAGCGCCGCGAGCGAGGAAAAATACCCGCGCAGTTCGCGGCCCGCGATCGTCAGGGTCTTACGCAGCATCGCGCACCTCCGTTTGCGGCGCGGCGTTGACCTCGGCGAACACCGCCTCGAGCGTGCGCTGCTCGCGCACGAGCTCGTACAGCGCGCCGCCGGAGGCGAGCACCGCGGCGGCGACCGCCGGTGCGCATTCCGCCTCCGCCGCGAGCGCGAGCCGCGGTCTGCCGGACGCGGGCTCGAGCGGCGTCACCGCGCGCACGCCCGGCACCGCGGCGAGCGCCGCGCGCAGCGCCGGCTCCGCCCGGTCGAGCGTGACCAGGAGCCGTCCCTCGCGGCGCAACTCGTCGAGCCGTGAATCGATCACCTTGCGCCCGCCGCGCAGGATCAATACCCGCTCGCAGACCGCCTGCACCTCCTGCAGGATGTGCGTCGAGACGATCACCGTCGCTGATTTCGCGAGTTCGCGGATCAACTCGCGCATCTGCAGGATCTGGGTCGGATCCAGGCCGTTGGTGGGTTCGTCGAGGATCACGATGTCCGGCCGGTGCAATATCGCCTGGGCGACGCCGACCCGCTGGCGGTACCCGCGCGACAGCGTCTGGATCGGCTGCGCCGCCTTGTCGGTGAGCGCGGTGCGCCGGATCGCCTCGGCGATCGCGGCCGCGCGCCCTGCCGGCGGGATGTCGTGCAGCGCCGCCTGGAACTCGAGGAACTCGACCACCGCCATCTCCGGCCATACCGGGCAGTTCTCCGGCAGGTAGCCGATGCGCCGCTGGATCGCGGCGGTGTCCCGGCCGATCGCCAGATCGTCGACCTCGATCATGCCCGAGGTCGGTTCGAGGAAACCGGTCAGCATCTTCATGATCGTGGTCTTGCCGGCGCCGTTGTGACCGAGCAAGCCGACGACCTCGCCGCGGTTGATCGTGAAACTCACGTCGTCGACCGCGAGGAGATCGCCGTAACGACGGGTCAGGCGGGTCAGTTTGATCATGCGAGGACCTTCGCGGCGCAGGGAGACACTCGCGGAGGACCGGCAGGGCGGATCCGAGTTCCCCGGGATCGCGTCGATGAATATTTTGTAATCCGGCCCTGCGGGGCGGCCGCGGGGGGGGGGGGCAACGGATGAATTGGCATCGCCGGATCTGAAAAAGGCATTTGCGGTGGGATCCCTGGTGCGCCACCCTCGATCGCGCCCGCGGCCGGCCGACCGCAACCGCGCGCCCCGCGTACAATGTTCCCCACGACCCGATCGCCGCGCGTGAACCGCAATCTGCGGCAGGAGTGACCAGACCGATGAGCGAACGAGAGACGCCCGCCGCCCGGCGCGGCCGCCGCCGGCCCGCGGCGCCGACCGACGCGCATGCGGTTTTCGACCGGACCCGCTACTACCGCAGGCTCCGCAACCCCTTCACGCCGCTCAAGGTGTTCTCGGACGATCAGGTCGAGGCGATGCACGATGCGGCGCTCGGCATGCTCGAGAACCAGGGGATGAAGGTGCTGTCGGCGGACGCGCGCGCGATCTATCGCAACGCCGGTGCCGAGGTCGACGAGGCGACGCTGGTCGTGCGCCTCGACCGGGGGCTCGTGAGCGAGTGCCTCGCGAAAGCCCCGCGCGACATCACGCTGCACTCGGTCGATCCCGAACGTCACGTGCCGCTGTCCGACGGACACGTGGCATTTGCGCCGACCTCGGGGCCGCCGAACGTGATGGACAGCGCCGGCGGCCGGCGCGCCGGCACGCTCGGGGACTTTCGCAACCTGATCAAGCTGTGCCAGAGCTTCGAGGTGATCCACGTGCTCGGCGGCGCGACCGAGGCGCAGGACGTCCCGGTGCACCTGCGACACCTGGAGTTCATGCGTTCCCAGCTCGAGCTGAGCGACAAGATCCCCTTCGTGTTCTCACGGGGCCACGGGCAGGTCGCCGACGTGTTCGAGCTGCTGCGGATCGCGCATCGCGTGAGCGCCGAGGAGTTCCGCCAGCGCCCCTACACCTACACGATCATCAACACCAACTCGCCGTTGCAGCTCGACGTGCCGATGGCGGACGGGATCATCGACTTCGCGAAGGCCGGACAGGTGCTGATCATCACGCCATTCACCCTGGCCGGCGCGATGGCGCCGGTCACGATCGCCGGCGCGCTCACGCTCGCGCATGCCGAGGCGCTCGCGGGCCTGACCCTCGCCGAGATCGTCCGGCCCGGCGCCCCCGTGGTCTACGGAAGCTTCACCTCGAACGTGGACATGAAGTCGGGCTCGCCGGCGTTCGGGACGCCGGAGTACGTGAAGGCCTCGTTCGGCGCCGGGCAGCTCGCGCGTCACCTCGGGCTGCCCTGGCGTTCATCGAACGCGACCGCGTCCAATGCGCCCGATGCGCAGGCGGCTTACGAGTCGCAGATGAGCCTCTGGGGAGCATTGCTCGGCGGCTGCAATTTCATGCTGCACGCCGCCGGCTGGCTCGAGAGCGGGCTCACGACCAGCTACGAGAAGTTCATCCTGGACATCGAGATGCTGCAGATGTTCGCCGAGACGTTCCTGCCGGTCGGCGCCAGCGAGGCGGATCTCGCGGTGGAGGCCGTCGCCGAAGTCGGGCCCGGCGGGCATTTCTTCGGGTGCGCGCATACGATGGAGCGGTATCGCTCCGCGTTCTATTCGCCGTTGGTGTCCGACTGGCGCAATTACGGCAGCTGGGCCGAGGACGGCGCGAAGAGCGCGACCGAGCGCGCGAGCGGGATCTGGCGGGAGACGCTCGCGCGGTACGTACCACCCGCGCGCGATCCGGCCGTGATGGAAGAACTCGACGAGTACGTCGCGCGGCGCACCGCGGCCGGCGGCGCGCCACCGGTTTCCTGAGTCTCGTTACAGCCCGCCGATC
>JAKBCG010000107.1 GCA_021808035.1 Pseudomonadota bacterium | reverse complement strand
CTCGCTGCCGATCTCGACGATCTCCCCCGAGTATTCGTGGCCGACGGCCATCGGCACCGGGATCGTCTTGCGGGCCCATGCGTCCCAATTGAAGATGTGCATGTCCGTGCCGCAGATCGCGGTGCGATGGATCTTGATCAGCACGTCGTTGTGGCCGACGTCCGGTTCGGCGACCTCTTCGAGCCAGATTCCCGGTTCGGCGTGCGATTTCACCAGTGCTTTCATCGGGGGCTCCTACTGGATGATGTCGAGATCCCGGCCGGCGCGCGCGAACGCGTCGACGACCCGGTCCAGCTGCTCGATCGTGTGCGCGGCGCTCATCTGGGTGCGGATCCGCGCCTGGCCCTGCGGGACGACCGGGTAGGAGAACGCGATCACGTAGACGCCTTCGGCGAGCATCCGCTCGGCGAGGCGCACCGCGAGCGGCGCATCGTGCAGCATGACCGGGACGATCGGATGCTCGCCCGGCAGCAGCCGGTAGCCGAGCGACTGCATCCGTGCGCGGAAATGGGCCGCGTTCGCGCGCAGCCGTTCGCGCAGTTCGTCCGAGGCCTCGATCAGGTCGAGGACCTGCAGCGTCGCGCCGGCGACGACCGGCGGGATGCTGTTCGAGAAGAGGTAGGGACGGGAACGTTGCCGCAGCCACGCGACGACCTCGCCGCGCGCCGCGACGTAGCCCCCGCTCGCGCCGCCGAGCGCCTTGCCGAGCGTGCCGGTCAGGATGTCGACCCGGCCGGCGACGCCGCAGGCTTCCGGGGTTCCGCGGCCGCGCGGGCCGACGAAGCCGGTCGCGTGCGAGTCGTCGACCATCACCAGCGCATCGTACCGGTCCGCGAGGTCGCAGATCCCGCGGAGCTTCGCGATCGACCCGTCCATCGAGAACACCCCGTCCGTCGCGATCAGTCGGACGCGCGCGTCGCCCGCTTCGCGCAGGCAGCGCTCGAGCTCGCCGAGGTCGTTGTTCGCATAGCGCAGGCGGCGTGCCTTGCACAGGCGGATGCCGTCGATGATGCTCGCGTGGTTCAGCGCGTCGCTGATCACCGCGTCGCGCTCGTCGAGCAAGGTCTCGAACAGGCCGCCGTTCGCGTCGAAGCACGAGGAGTAGAGGATCGCGTCCTCCATCGACAGGTACTCGGCCAGGCGCTTCTCGAGCGCGCGGTGCACGCTCTGCGTCCCGCAGATGAAGCGCACCGAGGCCATGCCGTAGCCGTGCTCCTCGAGCGCGCGATGCGCGGCTGCGACGACCGCGGGATGCGCCGCGAGGCCCAGGTAGTTGTTCGCGCACAGGTTCACGAGCTCGCGGCCGTCCGCGAGCCGCACCGTCGGACCCTGCGGTGAACCGATGATCCGCTCTCGTTTCAGCAGGCCCGCCGCCTCCAGGCCCTCCGTCTCCCGTCGCAGTCGATCGAAGAATTCGCCTTTCACCGAAGCTCCGTGTCCGCCGGCGTACGCCGCCGTTTTTTGCGGTCCGGTATTATAGCCAGCCGTGACCGAGGAATCCGCCGCAAGCCGTCGACTCGACCAGTGGTTGTGGTACGCGCGTTTCTACAGGACCCGCGGCTCGGCCGTCGAGGCGATCGGTGGCGGCAAGGTGCGCGTGAACGGGGATCGGGCGAAGCCGTCGCGGCGGGTCGCGATCGGCGACCATATCGCCGTGATGCTGGGAGGGATCGTCGCCGAGTTCGAGGTGCTGGGTCTGCCCGAGCGCCGCGGTCCTGCGCCCGAGGCGCGCACCCACTACCGCGAGACCGACGCGAGCGCGGCGCGTCGCGCGGCGCTCGGCGAAAGCGCGCGCCTCGCCGCCGCGTCGCGGCCGCGGCCCGAGTCGCGACCGGACAAGCGCGACCGGCGCCGCCTGGTGAAACTGCATCGCGGTCAGTCGTGAGCGCGGCAGGCCGGACCGGCCGCGTGATCCTCCGGCTCCTCGCGGTCGCACCGCACCGCGTCGCCGGGATCGATCTCGTCCCAGCCGCCCCGGTCCCAGACCGCGCTCGCGAGCGCGCCGGTGCCGAGGTGGCGCGACTCGGGGCGTGGTCCGAGCCGGCTCGCGAGTTCGCTGAGACCCGGGTTGTGACCGCAGATCAACACATGCCTCACCTCCGGTGCCGTGTCGGCGACTACCCGCCAGATCGTACCGGGATCGGCGCCGTACAGCGGTTCGGCGCGGAACACCCGGCGGGCGCCGAGGCCGCAGGCGCGCGCGACGATCTCGGCGGTCGCCGCGGTGCGTGTCGCCGGGCTCGCGACGACGAGATCCGGCACCCAGCCGAGCGCGCGCAGGCGCCGCCCCACGGCCTCCGCCTGGCGCACGCCGCGCTTCGTGAGCGCCCGTACGCGATCGTCGCCGTCGACCGCCGGATGCGCCTGGCCGTGGCGCAGCAGCGTCAATCGTCGGTGCGGACCCATATCCGGCCTCCCTCCACCTTGGCCTCGTAGGTGCGGATCGCCTCGTAGGCGGGTGGCGTCAATGCGGCGCCGGTGCGCAGGCAGAAGCGCGCACCGTGCCGCGGGCAGGCGATCGCGCAGTCCTCGACCTCGCCGCCGGCGAGCTCCGCGCCGTCGTGCGTGCACACGTCGTCGACCGCCATGACGCCGCCCTCGCAGCGCGCGATCGCGATGAATCGCTCGCCGGCGCGCACGCCGATCGCACGGCCGTCCTCGAGGTCGCCCTCCGCGCCGACGTCGACCCAGCTCATCGGGCGATCCGCCTCACAGCATGCCCGTCTGCAACCGCGCCGCTTCGGACATCAGCGCGGGATTCCAAGGCGGATCGAAAACCAGCTCGACGTCGGCGCGCGCGATCGTCGGCACGATCTCCACCTTCTCGCGCACGTCCTGCACGAGGATCTCGCCCATTCCGCAGCCCGGTGCGGTCAGCGTCATCTTGATGATCGCCGTGCGTCCGTCCGGACCCGGCGCGAGCGTGCACTCGTAGATCAACCCGAGGTCGACGATGTTCACCGGGATCTCGGGATCGAAGCAGGTGCGCAATTGGTCCCAGATCACGTTCAGGATGTCCGCTTCAGACGCCCCGGGCGGCAGTTCCGGCGGCTTCACGGGCGTCATCCCGATCGCGTCGGCATCGGCGCCGGCGATCCGGAACAGGTTGCCGTCGATGTAGACCGTGAAGCTCCCGCCGAGCGCCTGGGTCACGTACCCGACGACGCCGGGCTTCAATTCGACCTCGACCCCCGAGGGAATCGCGATCGCCTGGGTCTGCCGTTGCACGACGATGGGTTCGTTTTCGTGGCTTCGCATCGGATCCCCCGGGTCACTCGGTCGAGACCGCGCCGACCGATTCCGGCGCGGACGACTGCAGCGCGCTCGCGAGCGTATGCCAGCACAGGCTCGCGCACTTCACGCGCGCCGGAAACTCCCGCACGCCGGACAGCGCCGCGAGCTTGCCGAGACCCTCGTCCGGCACCGCCGCGTCGTCGGTCAGCAGCGCGTGCATGCGGTCGAACAGCGCGAGCGCCTCGGCACGCGTGCGTCCCTTGATCGCCTCGGTCATCAGCGACGCCGACGCCGTCGAGATCGCGCAGCCGTGGCCCTCGAAACGCACGTCCTCGATCCGGTCGCCGGCGAGGCGCAGGTGCAGCGTGAGGCGGTCGCCGCACAGCGGATTCGAGCCCTGCACGTCCGTCGAGGACCCCTCGAGCGGACCGAAGTTGCGCGGGCTGCGATTGTGATCGAGGATCACGTCGCGGTACAGATCCTGCAGTTCCATCAGACGACATCCCCGCCGAACATGCGGCGTGCGCGCTCGACCGAGAGCGCCAGGCGGTCGATCTCGTCGAACGTGTTGTAGAAGGCGAACGACGCGCGCGCGGTCGCCGGTATCCCGTAGTAATCCATCACCGGCATCGCGCAGTGATGACCGGTGCGGATCGCGATGCCGTCCTGGTCGAGCACCGTGCCGAGATCGTGCGGGTGAACGCCGTCGACCAGGAACGAGACCAGGCCCAGCTTGCGGCGCGCGGTGCCGATCAGCCGCAGGCCGGGGATCCGCACGAGCGCGGCGTGCGCGTGCTCGAGCAGCGCCGCCTCGTGCGCGTGCGCTCCCCGCCGGTCGATCGACCCGAGGAAATCGATCGCCGCGCCGAGTCCGACCGCGCCGACGATGTTGGGCGTTCCGGCCTCGAACTTGTAGGGCAGCGCATTGTAGGTCGTCCGCTCGAAGCTCACCGTGAGGATCATGTCGCCGCCGCCCTGCCACGGCGGCATGTCCTCGAGCATCGACTCGCGCCCGTAGAGCACGCCGATCCCGGTCGGGGCGTACATCTTGTGGCCGGACAACGCGTAGAAGTCGCATCCCAGCGCGCGCACGTCGACGTCGCAGTGGGGGACCGCCTGCGCGCCGTCGACCAGGGTCGCGATCCCGCGCGCTCGCGCGCTCGCCACCAGCCGCTCGACCGGGAGCACCGTGCCGAGCGCGTTTGACACGTGCGCGCACGCGAACACCCGGGTCCGCGGACCCATCAGCGCCTCGACCGCGTCAGGATCGACCTCGCCACGCGCATCGATCGGCGCGACGACGAGCTTCGCGCCGGTCTGCGCGCAGACCATCTGCCAGGGCACGATGTTCGCATGGTGCTCGAGGTGCGTGATCAGCACCTCGTCGCCGGCGCGCAGCCGCGGCCGTGCGTAGCTCTGCGCGACCAGGTTCACCGCCTCGGTGGTCCCGCGCGTGAACACGATCTCGGTCCGCGAGGCCGCGTTCAGCCACCGGGCGACGCGGTCGCGCGCCCCCTCGTATCGCGCGGTCGCCTCCTCGCTCAAGGTGTGCACGCCGCGATGCACGTTCGCGTGGTGCGAGCGCGCGTAGTCGTCGACCGCCTCGAGGACCCGCCGCGGGGCCTGCGACGAGGCGCCGTTGTCGAGGTAGGCGAGCGGATGACCGTGCACGAGCCGGGTGAGCACCGGGAACTCCCGGCGCATCGCCTCGACGTCGAACGGCGCGGGCTCCGCCGGGCGAACCGGAGTGCGGGCCGCGCCGCTCACCGGGTCGACCTCAGCAGGTCCGCACCGGGCAATTCGCCGATCAGCGCGTCCTCGATCGCGCGGCGCGCGCCCGGGAGCGACATCCCGGTCAG
Organism: Pseudomonadota bacterium; assembly: GCA_021808035.1. Lineage (GTDB taxonomy): Bacteria > Pseudomonadota > Gammaproteobacteria > Steroidobacterales > Steroidobacteraceae > Bog-1198. The sequence goes on along the minus strand of JAKBCG010000107.1, from coordinate 2,882 downwards.
CAGGTCGTCGAGGAACGCGTAGATCAGCAAGGTCTGGGCGGCCGCGCGGTCGATGCCGCGCGAGAGCAGGTAGAACAGCATGTTCGGGTCGAGGCGACCGGTGGTCGCCCCGTGCGCGCACTTCACGTCGTCCGCGAGGATCTCGAGCTGCGGCCGTGTGTCGATCTCGGCGGTCGGCGACAGCAGCAATCCGCGACAGGACTGGTTCGACGACGCGCCGGCCGTACCCGCCTCGACGAGCACGCGGCTGTTGAACACGACGCGGCTCGAGCCCGCGGCGAGCGCGCGGGCGGTCTGCCGGCTGGTCGTGCGCGAGGCGGCGTGCACGATCGCGTTCACGCAGTCGACCTGCCGGGCGGCGCGTCCGACCAGCAGCGCGTGGCTGTCGTGCTCGGCGCCGGGCGCGTCGAGCCGGCCGCTCAGATTCGCGCGGACCAGCGCGCCGCCGATCGCGACCGTGAACTGCCGGCAGCGGCTGTCGGCGGCCTGCACCACTTCGAGCGCGTCGAAGTGGGTGGTGCGATCGTCGCTCGAGAACACCCGATAGTGATCGACCGACGCGCCCGGCGCGAGATGCAGCTGCGTCGCGTGGTTCACCAGGGTCGCATGCCCGCTGCCGCCGAGGTGATGCTCGATGATCGTCGCCTCGGCGCCGGCATCGACTTCGACGATCACGCGCGAGTGCACCGCCGCGTCGTCCCGGGCCGATTCGGCCGAGTGCACGATCAACAGCGGCGCGGTGGCGCGGCCGGCGATGCGCACGCGCAGTCCGTCGACGAACAGTGCGCGGTTGAGCAGGGCCCAGCGTTCCGATTCCGCGGCGCCGATCGACTCCAGGCGCGCGGCGAGCGACGCCGGATCGCGGTCGATCGCCGCACGCAGGCTTTCGATCGACAGCGCCGGATCGCCGACGGACTCGATCGCGGCGGGCGACGGCCGGCCGTTCACGATCTCGACCGCGGACCCGCAGAAGCCGGCGAGCCAGGAGGCGCGCGCGGACGGGGCCGGCTCGGCGTCGACGAACGGGCGGCCGGCGAGCGCGCGCAGGTTCGTGTAGCGCCAGCTCTCGTCGCGCGCACCCGGCAGGCCGAGCGCGAGGAACCGCTGCATCGCGTCGGTGCGGGTCGCCGCGATCCGATCCGCGGGCCGTGCGCGCCACGCGGCTTCGAACGAGCGCAGCGCCGCGTCCTTGTCCCTGGCGGTGTTCACGCGACCCGGCCCTCGCGCAGCCAGTCGTAGCCCCGTGCCTCGAGCGCGAGCGCGAGCGTCTTGTCGCCGGACTTGAGGATCCGTCCGTCCGCGAAGACGTGCACGTGGTCGGGTTCGACGTAGTCGAGGAGCCGCTGGTAATGGGTCACGAGCACGATGGACCGCTCGGCGCTGCGCAGGCTGTTCACGCCCTTCGCGACCACCTTCAGCGCGTCGATGTCGAGTCCGGAGTCGGTCTCGTCGAGCAGCGCGAGCCTCGGCTCGAGCACGAGCATCTGCAGGATCTCGTTGCGCTTCTTCTCGCCGCCGGAGAAGCCCTCGTTCACGCCCCGGCCGAGGAACGACTCGTCCATTCCCATGAACTTCATCTTCGCCTTGATCAGGCTCAGGAACTCGTATGCATCGACTTCCGCAAGGCCCGCCCTCTTGCGCTTCGCGTTCAGCGCCGCCTTCAGCAGGTACGCATTGTTCACGCCGGGGATCTCGACGGGATATTGGAAACCGAGGAACAGCCCGGCGCGGGCGCGCTCCTCGGCGGGCATCGCGAGCAGGTCCGCACCGTCGAACGTGACGCTCCCGCCGGTGACCTCGTAGTCCTCGCGGCCGGCGAGCACCTGGGCGAGGGTGCTCTTGCCGGAGCCGTTCGGGCCCATGATGGCATGCACTTCGCCGGCGCGGACCTCGAGATCGACGCCCTTGAGGATGCTTCGACCCGCGACGTTCGCGCGCAGTTGGGATATTTTCAGCACTTGATTTGACTCCGGGACCCGATTCAACCGACGGCGCCTTCGAGGCTCACGCTGAGCAGGTTCTGCGCCTCCACCGCGAACTCCATCGGCAGTTCCTTGAAAACCGCCTTGCAGAAGCCGCTGACGATCATGTTCACGGCGTCCTCGGCCGAGACGCCGCGTTGCAGGCAATAGAACAGCTGATCCTCGCCGATCTTCGACGTGCTGGCCTCGTGCTCCACGGTCGCGTCGGGGTTGCGCACCTCGACGTACGGAAAGGTGTGGGCCGCGCATTGGCCGCCCATCAGCAGCGAGTCGCACTGCGTGAAATTGCGCGCGCCGGTCGCGGTCGGCAGCACCTTCACGAGTCCGCGGTAGGTGTTGACCGCGTGGCCCGCGGAGATTCCCTTCGAGACGATCGTGCTCTTCGTGTTCCGGCCGATGTGGATCATCTTCGTGCCGGTGTCGGCCTGCTGGTAGTTGTTCGCGACCGCGACGGAGTAGAACTCCCCGACCGAACCGTCTCCCTTGAGCACGCAGCTCGGGTACTTCCAGGTGATCGCCGAGCCCGTCTCGACCTGGGTCCAGGAGATCTTCGCGTTGCGGCCGCGGCACTCGCCACGCTTGGTGACGAAATTGTAGATGCCGCCGACGCCGCGCTCGTCGCCCGGGTACCAGTTCTGCACCGTCGAGTACTTGATCGTCGCGTCGTCGAGCGCGACCAGTTCCACGACGGCCGCGTGCAACTGGTTCTCGTCGCGCATCGGCGCGGTGCAGCCCTCCAGATAGCTCACCGACGCGCCTTCGGCGGCGACGATCAAGGTGCGCTCGAACTGGCCCGTCTTCGCCGCGTTGATCCGGAAATAGGTCGACAGCTCCATCGGACAGCGCACGCCCGCGGGCACGTACACGAAAGAACCGTCGGAGAACACCGCGGAATTAGAT
>JAKBCG010000106.1 GCA_021808035.1 Pseudomonadota bacterium | reverse complement strand
CGCATTCTCGTTCTTGAGCAGCACCTCTTTCATGTGATAGCAAGGGAAGCCGAGCCGGTTCAGTGCGACATGCGTCGACCAGGTGCCGGTACGGCCAAAGCCAGCGCCGATGATTTTCAGTGCCATCCGGCGAATGTTTCTAACAGATTGTGGCACGGCGCACCATCCCCGGCCCGGGTGCCCCGACGGCGCCGACGAGGAGCCCGGCGATGCGCCGCCATCGCGCGTGTCGATCCTCGATTTTCGCGGTAAATTGGTCGCCCTATGTTCCGCGCTCCGTTCATCGAGGACACCGACGACTCGCCCGAGCTCACGGCGCAGCGCGCCCGTGCGGGCCGGCGCAGCACCTGGGTCAGCGTCGCCGTGAACGCCGGACTCGCGTCCGCGCAGGTCACGATCGGCCTCATCGCACGTTCGCAAGGCCTGATCGCGGACGGCATCCATTCGCTGTCGGACCTGCTGTCCGACTTCATCGTGCTGTTCGCGAGCCACCACAGCCTGCGCAGTGCGGACGAAGATCACCCTTACGGGCATCTGCGATTCGAAACCGCCGCGTCGCTCGCGCTCGGCGGGTTGCTGCTCGCGGTCGGCGCCGGCATGCTCTGGGGCGCGTTACGCAAGATCGAGGTGCCGGATCAGATTCCGCGCGTCGGCGCGGTCGCGCTCTGGGTCGCCGGCGTCGCGCTGATCGCCAAGGAGGCGCTGTTCCGCTACCTGCTCTCGATCGCGAAGTGGGCCAAATCCGGGCTGCTGGCCGCGAACGCCTGGCACGCGCGTTCCGACGCCGCATCCTCCTTGGTCGTCGCGATCGGTATCGTCGGCAACCTGTACGGGTATCGACTGCTCGATCCGATCGCGGCGTTGATCGTCGGGCTCGTCGTCGCCCGGATGGGATGGCGATTCGCATGGCGATCGCTGCACGACCTCATGGACGGTGCGGCCGACATCGCCGAAGTCGCCGCGATCCGCGACACGCTGAGTGCGACCCCGGGCGTGCGCAGCGTTCACGATCTGCGGACCCGCAAGATGGGCGACCTGATCTTCGTGGACGCCCATATCGAGGTCGATGCGGTCCTCAGCGTGGAGGCCGGCCACGACATCGCAGTCGAGGCCCGTCGCCGCGTGATGCAGCGCCATCGGGTCCTCGACGTGATGACCCACGTCGATCCCTATCGCCGCCCCGACCTCGATCATGCGCCGACGCCGGCGCCCGCGGTCCCGCGCGAAGCCTAACGGATATACCAAAAAGTTCTATTCAAGATCGGAACTTTATGGAGGGTCTATGCAGCGTTTCCTTGGTGGCATCATCGTGATTTGCTGTAGCGGCGCAATGGCTAGCTGCGCCACAATAGTGTCAGCGCCCGGGGCTAATCAGGTGCGACTGACTCGCAATCCGGCGGAGGTGGCCCGCTGCACTCCGGTGGGTAACATCAACCTGCCGCCAAGTGAGCAAGGCCTTAGCGCAGGACTCAATTTTCGTAATCGCGTGGTAGGGTTCGGCGGGAATACCGGTTTAATCACCATAAGTGTCCTCGCGAGCGAACCGAGTGATGGTATTGCCTACCGCTGCCCAGCCGCGCCGACCGCAGAGGCAAGGTAGTTTCCACCTGGGTATGCATTGGCGTGAGCGGATTGGGGGACACGTCAGCGAGAAATTCAGGTACATCTAGATGTGCTTGATCCTCGTGGTCTGGCGGGTGCATCCAGACTTCCCGTGGATCGTCGCCGCCAATCGGGACGAGTTCCACCACCGCCCGGCCGCCGCGGCACGATGGTGGGCCGACGAGCCCGCGATCCTCGCCGGGCGGGATCTGCTCGCGGGCGGCACCTGGCTCGGCGTGAACCGCGCGGGCGCGTTCGCGGCGCTGACCAACTTCCGCGGCGCGCCGCCCCGTCCGCCGCCGACCCCGAGCCGCGGGGAACTCGTCGCCAACCTGCTTGGCCGCCGGGAAAGCGTCGACGAGGAACTGCATACCCTCGATCGCATCGCACCGCGCTACAGCGGTTTCAACCTCCTGTTCTCCGACGGCGATCGTCTCGGCGTGTACGAGAGCGAGCGTGCCGCGGGCCGCGCGCTCACGCCCGGCATCTACGGCCTCTCGAATCACCTGCTCGATACGCCATGGCCAAAGGTCCGCAAGGCCAAGTCGCGTCTCGCGGCCGCGCTCGAGGACTTGCCGCGCACCCAACGCATCCTCGACCTGCTGCGCGACGAGGAACCGGCGGCGGACGAGGAACTGCCTCGCACCGGCGTGAGCCTCGAATGGGAGCGGCTGTTGTCGAGCGCATTCATCCGCTCCGCCGAATACGGCACGCGCTGCTCGACCCTGATCACGCGCAGCCGGACCGGGACGATCGACTTTCGCGAGTGGACCTGGGACCGCGCGGGCGCGCCGGCCGGTCACGTCACTTGGCGCTTCGACGCCGACCGATGAACGCGCGCATATGGAAGCCCGCGTGGTCCGGTCGATAGGCGTACGCCGCGCCGACGGGGCAGCGCCGCCTCGCCTCGCAGCCCTGCTCCAGACAATCGACGCGCGCGGCCGAGCGCACGTGGCTCGCGCACGCGGCCACGTCGTACCCGGTGCCCGTGAACGCTCCGACCGGGCAGCCGCGCAGGCACGGCCGGTCGACGCAGCGCTCGCATGGGCTCGGGCGCGACTCGATCGGCGGCAATCCGAGCCGATCGGGGAACATGAGCGCCCCGCGATACGCGTGCCATAGACCATAGTCCGGATGGATCAGCATCCCGAGCGGCGAGGCGTGGATCCGCTCCGCGCGCATCGCCCACTGCTGGAAGGGCCACCATGGGGGTCCCTCGTTCGGATACACGCCGAACCCCTGGTGGCGCGCGCCAAGCGCGTCGATCACCCGGCGCGACCAGCGATCGAGCGGATCCGCCAATCCGTCGGCCGCCTCGGGCGCGCGGCGGAATACGTCCCACTGCCGGTCGCCGACGAAGCCGAGCAACACCAGCGTGCCCGGCCGCGTGCCGTCCGGGAGCGCGGGCACCGCATCGTCCGGCCCAGGATGGAATCCGCCACGACACGCGAGGCCGCCGCGTTCCGCATCGTGCACGAGCTCGGCGTACCGGGTGTCCGGCGATTCGGCGGGCGCACTCATCGGAACACCGGCACCGCCGGTTCCTCCGCGCCGAGCCGATGCACGCGAGCCGGCCGCTGCGCAAGTTCCTCGGCCAGATCCCGCGCGTCCTCGAACGGCACCAGCGACAGCACCGGCGCGCGGAACCCGGCGAGCGCGGCGGTGCTGCCGCGCGGTGGTTCGGTGATGATCGTCGGCTGGAAGAAGTGTCCCGCGAGACCCCAGGGCCGGAAGCCCAGGCCGCCGAGCTTGAGCCGCGCGCCCGCCTTCAGCGCCCGCGCGACCTGCTCCTCGGCGCGGCGCATGGCGGCGTGCGAGATCAGCGGTCCAAGGTCGGTGTCGGGCTTGCGCGGATCCCCGACCTCGAGGAATGCGACGCGCAGGTGCAGTTGATCGGCGAACGCCGCTGCGACTCGCCGGTGCACGTAGAGCCGCGCGCGCGGCGTCTCGCACTGCCCCGCGCCGCGCAGCGCCACCCCCACCGCCCCCGCGGCCGCGCGCTCGAGATCCGCGCCGTCGTCGACGACGCAGGCGATCACCTCGAGCGGCGCGACCGGTGCGAGCGCGCAGGTCGCGAACCGCCGCAGCCTCTCGGCATCCGCCGTCGTGTCCGCGAAGAACAACCGGTCGACGCCCCCGCCCGCCGCCAGCGCTTCGATCGTTGCGACGTCCCCGGTGATCACGTTGACGAGCCCCGCCGGCAGCGGCGCGAACGCCGCCGCGAGCGCGAGGCTCGACAGCGGTGCCTCGACCGGCGGTTTGCAGATCACCGCCCCGCCGTCCGCGATCGCCGCGCCCGCAAGCTCGAGGAACGCGCCGATCGGCCGATCGAATCCGCCGGCGACGGCGATGACCCCGTCGAGGGTTCCAGGGTCCGGTGTCGCGTCCGACGATGCGATCCGCTCGGCGGCCGCGTCGAGCGATCGCACCCCGGCCGCAAGTTCCTCACGCGTCTCGCGGATCGGCCTCCCCGACTCCTCGGTCAGCGTCATCGCGAGCGCCTCGCCCGCCGCCCGCACCGCGCTCGCGACGCCGGCGAGCGCCGCGGCCCGCTCGCTCGGGCGCGTTCGCCGCCATTGATCCTGCGCCTCGCGCGCCGCGGCGCACGCGAGCACGAGGTCCTCGGCGCCGGTCTCGGCGATCTCGGCGAGCGCCGTCCGCGTGGTCGGGTCCTCGACGCGATGAACCACGTCCGACCGCGGCGTGATCCAGCGACCGCCGATGAACACCGGACGCGGCTCGCGCGTCCCGGCCGATGATCCGTCCGCGCTCACACCGCGGCCAGCGCGTGGTCGAGGTCGGCGATCAGATCCTCGACGTTCTCGATCCCGATCGACAGGCGGACCGTATCCTCGGTCACGCCGGCCTGCGCAAGCTCCGCCGGTGACAGCTGCCGGTGGGTCGTCGACGCCGGATGGGTCGCGAGCGAACGCACGTCACCGATGTTCACGAGCCGGGTGAACAACCGCAAGCCGTCGAGGAACCGCGCACCCCGCTCGCGGCCGCTGCCGGCGGATCCCTTCACGCCGAACGTGAACAACCCCGACGCCTTGCCGCCGAAGTACTTCTTCACCAGGGCGTGATCCGGATGGTCCTCGAGACCCGCGTAGTTCACCCAGGCCACCTTGTCGTGCGCGCGCAGATGGCGCGCGATCGCGACCGCGTTCGCGCTGATCCGATCCATTCTGAGCGGCAGTGTCTCGATGCCCTGCAGGATCAAGAACGCATTGAACGGCGCGATCGCCGCGCCGGTGTTGCGCAACGGCACGACCCGCGCCCGCCCGATGTACGCGGCGGGACCGAGCGCCTGCGTGTACACCATCCCGTGATAACTCGGATCCGGCTCGTTCAGCCGGCGGAACCGCTGCGGGTGCAGGTGCCACGGGAACTTGCCGGAATCGACGATCGCCCCGCCGAGGCTGGTGCCGTGCCCGCCGAGATACTTGGTCAGCGAATGCACGACGATGTCGGCGCCGTGCACGAACGGCCGGCACAGATACGGCGTCGGCACGGTGTTGTCGACGATCAGCGGCACGCCGTGCTGGTGCGCGACGTCGGCGACGCGCGCGAAGTCGGTCACGTTGCCCTGCGGGTTGCCGAGCGACTCGACGAACACCGCCTTGGTCCGATCGTCGATCAACCCGTCGAACGTCTCGGGACGGCGGTAGTCCGCGAAACGGGTCTGGATGCCGTACTGCGGCAGCGTGTGCGCAAGCAGGTTGTAGGTTCCGCCGTAGAGCGCGCTGGAGGCGACGATGTTGTCGCCGGCCTCGGCGATCGTGAGGATCGCATAGGTCACCGCCGCCTGCCCCGACGCGAGCGCGAGCGCGGCGATACCGCCCTCGAGTGCGGCGACGCGCTGCTCGAGCACGTCCTGGGTCGGGTTCATGATCCGGGTGTAGATGTTGCCCGGAACCTTCAGGTCGAACAGGTCCGCGCCGTGCTGGGCGCTGTCGAACGCGTACGCGACCGTCTGGTAGATCGGGACCGCGACCGCCTTGGTCGTCGGATCCGGCGAGTACCCGCCGTGCACCGCGATCGTCTCGAACCGCCAATTCCGCTTGTCGTCGTCAGCCACTGGCATTCTCCCCTGGAGTTTCCGTCGCCCCATCCGCCTCACGCATCATCGCGATCGCCTCGGCCTGCAGCGCCTTGAACGACCGCTCCCAGTTCCCCGGGCGCGGCGTCGACCAGACGAGCCGTCGCACGATCGACTCGAGCCGGCGGCTGCGTTCGGCGAGGGCCTCGTAATCCTCGGCGACCACGACGCGCACCGGACGATCCTGGCATATCCCGAGGCACGGTCGATCGACGTCGATCTTGCCGCAGCCGATGCACTGCCAGCCCTCATAGATCTCGACCATTCGCGTGCCCTCCCAGCGACCGTCACGCGCTCGGCGCGGCGCCCTCGCGTCCGCGATTCGCCTCGATCGCGACGATCGCGCTCGAATTCACGATCCGTCGCACGGTCGCCGCCGCGGTGAGGATGTGCACCGCACGCGCGCAGCCGAGCAGCATCGGCCCGATCGCGACGTTGTGCCCGGCCGCGGACTTCAACAGATTGTAAGCGATGTTCGCGCTGTCGAGATCCGGACACACCAGCAGGTTCGCGTTGCCCTGCAGGGTGCTGTCCGCGAGGATCGCGCGGCGCACCGATTCGTCGAGCGCGCAGTCCCCATGCATCTCGCCGTCGACCTCGAGCGCCGGCATCCGCGCACGCACCCGTTCGAGCGTGTCGCGCATCTTGACCGCGGACGGCGCGTCGCTGCTCCCGAAATTCGAGTGCGACAGCAGCGCCACCTTCGGTTCGAGCCCGAAGGTGCGCATCTGCGCCACCGCGAGCTCGACGATCTCCGCGAGCTGGTCCGCGCTCGGATCCACGTTCACGTGGGTGTCGACGATGAACACCTGCCGGCCCGGAAGGATGAGCCCGCACATCGCGCCGTACACGCCGACGCCCGCGCGCGGGCCGATCACCTGATCGATGTAGTGCAGATGGCGGGCGGTCGTGCTGATCGTCCCGCAGATCATACCGTCCGCCTCGCCCATCCGCAGCAGCATCGCCGCGATCAGCGTCGTCCGCCGCCGCATCTCGAGCTTCGCGTACTGCGCGGTCACGCCCCGCCGGCTCGTCATCCGGTGGTACGCCTGCCAGTAGTCCCGATAGCGGGCATCGCTCTCCGGGTTCACGATGCGCACGTCCTCGCCGATCCGGATGCGCAGTCCGTAGCGCTGGATGCTCCGCTCGATCACCGCGGGACGGCCGACGAGCGTCGGCACCGCGAGGCGCTCGTCGACGACGATCTGCACCGCCCGCAGCACGCGCTCGTCCTCGCCCTCCGCGTAGACGATGCGCTTGCGCGGGGCGTCGAGCTTGCGCGCCGCCGAGAATATCGGCTGCATCAGCGTTCCGCTGTGATACACGAACTGCTGCAGGCGTTGCGCGTACGCGTCGAGGTCCTCGATCCGCCGGGTCGCGACCCCCGATTGCATCGCCGCGCGGGCGACCGCCGGCGCGATCTTCACGATCAGGCGCGGATCGAAGGGCTTCGGGATCAGATACTCAGGGCCGAACCCGAGCTCGCCGACCTCGCCGTACGCGGTGGTCACGACGTCGCTCTGCTCGCGCCGCGCGAGCGCCGCGATCGCGTGCACGGCGGCGATCTCCATCGTCCGCGTGATCGCGGTCGCACCCACGTCCAGCGCCCCGCGGAAGATGAACGGGAAACACAGCACGTTGTTCACCTGGTTCGGGAAGTCGCTGCGCCCGGTCGCGATGATCGCATCGTCGCGCACCGAGCGGACCTCCTCGGGCCGGATCTCCGGCGTCGGATTCGCGAGCGCGAAGATCAGCGGCTTCCCGGCCATCCGGGCGACCATCGCGGGCTTCAGGACACCGCCGGCGGAGAGGCCGAGGAACGCGTCCGCGCCACCGATCAGGTCGTCGAGCGTGCGCGCGTCGGTCGCCTGCGCGAAGCGCTCCTTCTGCGGATCCATGAGCTCCCGACGCCCCGCGTATACGACCCCGGCGAGATCGCTCATCCAGACGTTCCGGCGCGGCAGGCCGATATCGAGCAGGAGCTCGACGCAGGACAGCGCGGCGGCGCCGGCGCCGCTCACGACCAGCTTGATTTCGTCCAGGCGCTTGCCGACGATCTGCAGGCCGTTCAGCAGCGCCGCCGCGACGATGATCGCGGTGCCGTGCTGGTCGTCGTGGAACACCGGGATCTTCATGCGTCGACGCAGTTCCCGTTCCACCACGAAGCATTCGGGCGCCTTGATGTCCTCCAGGTTGATCGCGCCGAAGGTCGGCTCGAGCGCCGCGATCGCCTCCACGAGCTTCTCGGGATCCCGTTGCTCGATCTCGATGTCGAACACGTCGATCCCGGCGAACTTCTTGAACAAGACC
>JAKBCG010000105.1 GCA_021808035.1 Pseudomonadota bacterium | reverse complement strand
TCAAGACGTTCCTCCTGTGGGAGCTGTTGCAGGGCCTCTGGGTGACCCTGAAGAACCTGTTCAGGCCCAAGACGACGATCAACTATCCGGAGGAGAAGACGCCGCAGAGTCCGCGTTTTCGCGGTCTCCATGCGCTGCGGCGCTACCCGAACGGCGAGGAGCGCTGCATCGCCTGCAAGCTCTGCGAGGCCGTCTGTCCGGCGCTCGCGATCACGATCGACTCGGGGATCGGCGGTGACGGCACGCGGCGCACGACGCGCTACGACATCGATCTGTTCAAGTGCATCTACTGCGGGTTCTGCGAGGAAGCGTGTCCGGTGGACGCGATCGTCGAGACCCGCGTCCTCGAGTACCACATGGAGCACCGGGGCGAGAACATCATGACGAAGGACAAGTTGCTGGCGGTCGGCGAGCGCTTCGAACCCGTCATCGCGGCCGATCGTGCCGCCGACGCGCGGTATCGATGATGTTCGAGACGATCCTGTTCTTCGCGTTCTCCGCGGTGCTGGTCGGCGCGGCGCTCGGCGTGATCCTCGCCCGCAACCCCGTGTACTCGGCCCTGCTCCTCGTGCTGTGCTTCTTCAACAGCGCGGTGATCTGGCTGATGCTCGACGCGGAATTCCTCGGGATCGTGTTGGTGCTGGTGTACGTCGGCGCGGTGATGGTGCTGTTCCTGTTCGTCGTGATGATGCTCGACGTGAACCTCGAGGAACTGCGCAAGGGGCTCGCGGGCTATTGGCCGGTCGCCGCGATCGTCGCCGGGCTGATGGTGTTCGCGATCCTGGACGTCGTCGTCGTGAAGCACCTCGGCGGGCTCGCGCTGCGTGCCGCACCGCCTCCGCCGGCCGGCCATTCGAACACGCAGGCGCTCGGCGAGGCCCTGTTCACGCGGTACGCGTATCCGGCGCAGCTCGCCGCAGTCATCCTGCTGGTGGCGAGCATCGCGGCGATCGTGCTGACGCTGCGACATCGCGCCGGCGTGAAACCGCAGAACGTCGGCGAGCAGGTGAGGGTGTCCGCGAAGGATCGGGTACGGCTGGTGAAGATGGCCTCGGAGAAGCGCCCGTGATCACATTGACCGAGGTGTTGACCTTGTCGGGACTGCTGTTCTCGATCGCGGTCGCGGGGGTGTTCCTGAACCGCAAGAACGTGATCCTCCTGCTGATGTGCATCGAGCTGATGCTGCTCGCGGTGAACTTCAACTTCGTCGCGTTCTCGCGGTTCCTCGGCGACATCAACGGCCAGATCTTCGTGTTCTTCATCCTCACGGTCGCGGCCGCCGAGGCGGCGATCGGACTGGCGATCCTGGTGGTGCTGTTCCGGGAGCGACGCAGCATCGACGTCGAAGACCTGGACAGCCTGCAGGGTTGAGGGGCGGCTAAAGATCATGGAGTCCATCTACCTCACGATCGTGCTTGCGCCGCTCGTCGCGGCGATCCTGGCGGGGATCGGCGGCCGTGCGATCGGCCGAGTCGGCGCCCAGAGCGTGACGATACTCGGGGTCGCGATCTCGTTCGTGCTCTCCGCCCTCGTACTGAAGCGCATGGTTCTCGACGGCGCGCCCGGCTTCGACGGCCCGGTGTACACCTGGCTCGTGAGCGACGGCGTGACGATGCAGGTAGGCTTCCTGATCGACCACCTGAGCGCGCTGATGATGGTCGTCGTCACGTTCGTGTCGCTGATGGTGCACATCTACACGATCGGCTACATGCGCGACGACCCGGGATACCAGAGATTCTTCAGCTACATCTCGTTGTTCACGTTCTCGATGCTGATGCTCGTGATGGCGAACAACTTCATGCAGCTGTTCTTCGGGTGGGAGGCGGTCGGCGTCGTCTCGTACCTGTTGATCGGGTTCTGGTACACGCGCCCCAGCGCGAACTTCGCGAGCATGAAGGCGTTCCTCGTGAACCGCGTCGGCGACTTCGGATTCGTGCTCGGAATCGCGTCGGTGCTCTACTACAGCGGATCGCTGGATTATGCGACGGTGTTCGCGCACGCGCACGCGATCGCGGCCGCACGGGTGCAGATCACGCCGACGATCAGCTGGTCCGCGATCAGCTTCACCTGCATCTGCCTGTTCGTCGGCGCGATGGGCAAGTCCGCGCAGATGCCCTTGCACGTGTGGTTGCCGGATTCGATGGAAGGCCCGACGCCGATCTCCGCGTTGATCCACGCGGCCACGATGGTCACCGCGGGAATCTTCATGGTCGCGCGGATGTCGCCGCTGTTCGAGTTGTCGAACACCGCGCTGTCGACCGTGCTGGTGATCGGCGCGACGACCTCGTTCTTCATGGGCCTGCTCGGAGTCGTCGCGAACGACATCAAGCGGGTGATCGCCTATTCGACGCTGTCCCAGTTGGGCTACATGACCGCCGCACTCGGCGCGTCGGCCTATGCGTCCGCGATCTTCCACCTGATGACCCATGCGTTCTTCAAGGCGCTGCTGTTCCTCGCGGCCGGCTCGGTGATCATCGCGATGCATCACGAGCAGGACATGCGCAAGATGGGCGGGCTGCGCAAATACCTGCCGATCACCTACTGGACGTTCCTGATCGGATCGCTCGCGCTGATCGGGTTCCCCGGGACGGCCGGGTTCTTCTCCAAGGATGCGTTGATCGAGGCGGTCGGCCGGTCGCAACTGCCGGGGGCGACCTATGCCTACGTGTGCGTGACCGCGGGTGCGTTCGTGACCGCGCTGTACACCTTCCGGATGTTCTTCATGACGTTCCACGGCGAGGAGCGCATGGACCACCACACGCGCGAACACCTGCACGAGAGTCCGTGGGTCGTCACGCTGCCGCTCGTGCTGCTCGCGATTCCATCGGCCTTGGCCGGCTGGTTCGCGATCCGGCCGCTCCTGTTCGGCGATTTCTTCGCTGGCGCGATCCGTGTCGCGCCGACTCACGACGTGCTCGGCGCGATGGCCGCGGATTTCCACGGACCGGCCTCGTTCCTGCTGGGCGCGTTCGCCGGCGTGCCGGTGTGGCTCGCGGCGGCCGGGGTGGTGTGCGCGTGGCTGTTCTACCTGAAGCGTCCGCAGCTCGCGGACGCGGCGCAACGCCGGTTCCACGGGCTGTACCGGATCCTCGTGGCGAAGTACGGGTTCGACTGGTTCTACGAGAACGTGCTGGCCGCCGGCGCGCGCCGCCTCGGCGGCGGGTTGTGGCGCTTCGGTGACCAGGACCTGATCGACGGGGTGATGGTCGACGGCAGCGCGCGCACGGTCGGCTGGTTCTCGTCGGTCATCCGCACGGTGCAGTCCGGTTACCTCTATCACTATGCGTTCGCGATGATCCTCGGTCTCGCGTCCCTGCTCATGTGGCTCCTATGGCGGACATGATGTTTTCCGGACACCTTCTCTCGATCCTGATCTGGTTGCCGATCCTCGGCGGCTTCGCGGTCCTCGCGGTCGGCAACGACAGCCCGTCGACCGCGCGGTGGGTGTCGCTCCTGGTCTCGATCGCGACTTTCGCCGCGAGCGTTCCGCTGTACACCGAGTTCGATCCGCACACCGCCGCGATGCAGTTCGTCGAGCGCACCGCGTGGATTCCGAGCGTGAACGCGCACTTCGCGCTCGGCATCGACGGGATCGCGATGCCCTTGATCCTGCTGACCACGTTCACGACGGTGCTGGTGGTGATCGCGGGATGGGGAAGCGTGCAGAAGCGGGTCTCGCAGTACTTCGGCGCGTTCCTGATCCTCGAGGGCGCGATGATCGGCGTGTTCTGCGCGCTCGACGCGCTTCTTTTCTATGTATTCTGGGAAGTGATGCTGATTCCGATGTTCATCATCATCGGCGTCTGGGGCGGACCGCGGCGCGTCTACGCGACGATCAAGTTCTTCCTGTACACGTTCCTCGGCTCGCTCCTGATGCTGGTCGCGCTGATCTACCTGCACCTGAAGTCTGGGAGCTACGACCTCGCCGACTTCCGGCACCTGCCGCTCGGGCTGACCGCGCAGACCCTGATCTTTCTCGCCTTCTTCGCGGCGTTCGCGGTCAAGGTGCCGATGTGGCCGGTGCACACCTGGCTGCCCGATGCGCACGTCGAGGCGCCGACCGGCGGGTCGGTGATCCTCGCGGCGATCATGCTGAAGATGGGCGGGTACGGCTTCCTGCGGCTCTCGCTGCCGATCGCGCCGGATGCGAGCCGGGAACTCAGCTGGTTGATCATCGCGTTGTCGTTGATCGCCGTGGTCTACATCGGTTTCGTCGCGCTCGCGCAGAAGGACATGAAGAAGCTGATCGCGTACTCCTCGATCGCGCACATGGGCTTCGTGACGCTCGGCGCGTTCGTCGGTTACAAGATCTTCGCGCACACCGGCAGCCAGACCGGGATCGCGATGGCGCTCGACGGCTCGGTGGTGCAGATGATCTCGCATGGCTTGATCTCGGGGGCGCTGTTCCTGTGCGTCGGGGTGATGTACGACCGGGTCCACAGCCGGGAGATCGACGCCTACGGGGGGGTCGTCAACACGATGCCGATCTTCGCCTCGTTCATGGTGCTGTTCGCGCTTGCGAACGCCGGACTGCCGGGGACATCCGGCTTCGTCGGTGAATTCCTCGTGATCCTCGCCGCCTTCAAGGGCAACGTCTGGTACGCCTTCTTCGCGGCGGTCACCCTGATCCTCGGCGCGGCCTACACGCTGTGGCTCGTCAAGCGGGTGATCTTCGGACCGATCGCGAACGACAAGGTCGCGGCGTTGAAGGACATCAACGGGCGCGAATTCCTGGTGCTCGGCCTGCTCGCGGTCGCGGTGTTGGTCGTGGGCCTCTGGCCGGCGCCGCTGCTCGACGTGATGCACGCGTCGACGCAGCATCTGACCCAGCAATTGCTGGTCTCGAAGCTCGTGCCCTAGGGTTCATTCATGAACGTGTTCAGTGTCGCCGCCTTCAACTCCGGCCTGACCCTCGCGGCGCCGGAGATCTTCCTCGGGCTCGCCGCGTGCGGGATCCTGCTCCTCGACCTGCTGATCGGCGATTCGCGCCGGCACTGGACCGCGGCGCTGTCGATCGCCGCGCTCCTGGTGGCCGCGGTGCTCGCAGCGGGGGTCGAGGTGAACGGCCCGGTGACCGCGCTCGGCGGGATGTTCCTCGTGGATGCGATGTCGCAGGCGCTGAAGGTGGTCGCGCTCGTGATCGTCGCGGTCGTGTTCGTATACTCGATCGAGTACATGCGCCGCCGGGGGATCCTCAAGGGCGAGTACTTCGTGCTGGGGCTGTTCGCGACGCTGGGCATCCTCGTGCTGATCTCCGCGGCGAGTCTCGTCACCGTGTACCTTGGGCTCGAATTGCTGTCGCTGTGCTTGTACGCGATGGTCGCGTTCGACCGCGACTCCGGCCGTGCGGCCGAGTCGGCGATCAAGTACTTCGTGCTGGGTTCGCTCGCATCGGGGACGCTGCTGTACGGGATGTCGATCATCTACGGCGTGACCGGCAGTCTCGATCTCGGCGCGATCGCGGCCGCGGTGCAGGGCGGTCTCGCGACGAACATCGGCCTGCTGTTCGGCATCGCCTTCTTGATCGTTGCGATCGGTTTCAAGTTCGGCGCCGTGCCGTTCCACATGTGGATTCCCGACGTGTACGAGGGATCGCCGACCTGCGTCACGCTGTTCGTCGGCACCGCTCCGAAGATCGCGGCGTTCGCGCTCGCGATGCGCCTGCTCGTCGACGGTCTTGGCGGCGCCCACGTGGACTGGAGCCAGATGCTGGTCGTGCTTTCGGTGCTGTCGATGGCGATCGGCAACGTCGTCGCGATCGCACAGACCAACCTGAAGCGAATGCTCGGATACTCGACGATCTCGCACGTGGGGTTCATCCTCCTCGGGATACTCGCCGGGACCTCACAGGGATACCAGTCCGCGATGTTCTACACGATCACCTACGTGATCGTCGCCGCGGGCTCGTTCGGGATGATCCTGCTGCTGTCGCGCCACGGGTTCGAAGCGGATCGGATCGAGGACTTCAAGGGCTTGAACGCGCGCAGTCCCTGGTTCGCCGGGATGATGGCGATCTTCATGTTCAGCCTCGCGGGCCTGCCGCCATTCATCGGGTTCTGGGCGAAGCTCGGCGTGATCCAGGCGGTGCTCGGGATCAACGCGGTGTGGCTCGCGGTCGTCGCGGTGTTGTTCTCGGTGGTCGGGGCGTTCTACTACCTGCGGGTCGTCAAGATGATGTACTTCGACGATCCGGTGGACTCGGCGCGGATCGACGGTTCGCCGCTGATGCGCGCGGTGCTGAGCGCGAACGCGCTGCTCGTGCTGCTGCTCGGCATCGCGCCGAGCGCGCTGCTCGTCGTCTGCGCGCACGCGTTGCCGTAGGCGACCGTTTTGCGGCGGGCGCGTGCGAGCCGCCCCGGTTCCGGCGCCGCGGCGCGGCCTGTGCGGGGGTGCTTGTATTCGGATGGCGCTACGGTAGAATAACGGGCTACTCCGGTGCGGGGTGGAGCAGTCTGGCAGCTCGTCGGGCTCATAACCCGAAGGTCGCAGGTTCAAATCCTGCCCCCGCTACCACTTTCGTCTACTAAGTTCGAATAAGCGATCATCGCGCTGAAGTGCCCGTCGCCGATGGGTCCCCGTTGATCCTTCGCACTTCAGTGCCGCGATCGTCGCCGCAGGGTCGAACTTGCCGATGGGACCCGAGAGGAATCGATGGCGCCCGACTCGGCGCCATCCTCCGAGAAGTGGCCAGTCCTCGATGCCCAATAACGGGTCGAGATGCGCAGCTCCCGTCGCCCAAAGAAACTCCCCACTGGAGTCAGGTCGTAGCCGGATCGATTCTGGAAAGAGCGATATGAGCGCGGCTTGTGCGATCTCGCCGCCGTTGGCTAGGCGTGTGCGCATGCGCTCGATGCGCCGCGCCATTGGCTCCGCCGGGCGTCTACGGGGCGCTTGCAGCCCTTCGGTTGCCTTGAGGCGCTCCATCTCTGCGCGCGCAGTCTTTAGCGCCGCAACCAGTTCCGGGATCTCGCCGCCTGCCGCGATCGCCGTCACGTAGTTCGCGATCTCGCGTTCGAGGTGCGCGATACGCGGCCGATGGTTGACGTGTCCCTGGGTACTCGATGCGAAGCGCGCCTCGATCGTGGCGAGCTTGTCAGTGTTGAGGAGTTCCTGATCGATCCAGCCGAAGATGACGCGCTCCACGCGCTCTCGAGGCACGCTGAGCGCTACGGGGCAGGCGTGCTGGCCGCCGTCATGGTGGCCAGAGCACTGGTTGAGATTGGCGACCTGTGCCTCAAGACTAGCAATCCGCGTCGTATCGGCCGGTTTCCGTCGGCTTTGCTCCGTTAGCCGCTTGGCTACCCGCCGTTTGAACTCTTCGAGCGCCGGCCGCGATAGCAATGCATCGCGTACCCCGTGCAGAAGGCCGGCACGACCTTTCCGATGCGGACAAAGTCTGTGCCGCTGAGGGAACCGCGCCTCTCAAGAGTACGCTCGCTTGAAAGCAAGGTCGCCGGACTTAGCTCTCAAACGTCGGACACCGTGCGACTCCGGCGGCCCCGTAACAGAAGCAACAGTGCGAGCAGACCGCCTCCCATGAGAGCCAGGCTTCCCGGTTCCGGCGCGCTCCGCACGGAGAACGTACCAGACAGGGATGTCTGTTGCGTTGAACTACTGACGAAGAGTTGACTTAGGTTTTGAGGACCGCCGGGAAGCGGGAATGTCAGAATCCCGTCACCGCTCGTGGCGGCGGAATCCATGAAGTTCGGGTCTGTACCAACGTTAACCATGTTGCTCAGTCCGACATTTAGTGCAAAATCGCCTGAGCCACCACTAATGCTCCCCCAGCTTATGGTCCCCGATAGAGAATTCGCCCCGGAGGACATGCTGAACACCCCCGAGGTCGGGTCGTATGTCGCGGTCGTTCCATTCCAGCCTAGGCTGAATCCTGGAAGTGTGACGGTCGCTCCAATAATAGCCGGGTCTGAGGGAGTAACGGGAAGGACTACGGTGGTATTCGAGAAAAACACGTCCTGACACGCCGTTGAACCAACCGCACAGTTACCGAGCGTGCCGTC
>JAKBCG010000104.1 GCA_021808035.1 Pseudomonadota bacterium | reverse complement strand
GATCAAGGTGCGCTCGAACTGGCCCGTCTTCGCCGCGTTGATCCGGAAATAGGTCGACAGCTCCATCGGACAGCGCACGCCCGCGGGCACGTACACGAAAGAACCGTCGGAGAACACCGCGGAATTCAGCGCGGCGAAGAAGTTGTCGCCGGGCGGGACGACGGTTCCGAGGTAGCGTTCCACCAGCGCCGGGTGATCGCGGACCGCATCCGAGAACGAGCAGAAGATCACCCCGGCCTTCGCGAGCTTGTCCTTGAAGGTCGTCGCGACGGATACGCTGTCGAAAACCGCGTCCACCGCGACACCGGCGAGCCGGGCCCGCTCGTGCAGCGGGATCCCGAGCTTCTCGTAGGTCGCGAGCAGCTTCGGGTCCACCTCGTCGATGCTCTTCGGCGCGTTCGCGGGTGCGCGCGGCGCGGAATAATACGAGATCGACTGGTAGTCGATCGGCGGGTGGCGCACCGTCGCCCAGGACGGCTCGCGCAGGGTCAGCCAATGCCGGTACGCCTTCAGGCGCCAATCGAGCAGGAACTGCGGTTCACGCTTCCGGCGCGAGATGAAGGTCACCGTCGCCTCGTCGAGACCGGGCGGGAGACTGTCCGATTCGATGTCGGTCACGAAGCCGTGCTGGTACTTGCGGCTCAACAGGGTTTCGACGTCGGGGGGGGTGCTGGACACGATGGCGTTCCGTGAGGGCGGGAAGGGATCAGAGCCGGGCCGCGACGATGCGGATCCGGGTCGCGAGCGAGCCGCCGCGCAGGGTCGGCGGCTCGGGAGCGAGGAGTTCGCGCAGGGTGACGTCCTCGAGTTCGCGCCGGATCGCCTCGTTGATCCGCTGCCAGGCCGTCCCGACGCGGCAGCGCTTCTCGATCCCGCACTGGCTCGCCGGGGTGCTGCACTCGGTGATCGCGATCGGTCCTTCGAATACGTCGAGGATCTCGGCCGCGGTGATCTCGTCGGGCGGGCGCGCGAGCCGGTAACCGCCGCGCGTGCCCCGCGCCGAATGCACCATGCCGGCGCGTTGCAGGGCCTTCAGCACCTTGCTCACGGTCGGCGGGCTCAATTCGGTGCGCACGGCGAGATCCGCGGTCGCGCACTGCCGCGCGGGATCGTCGGCGAGCGCCGCGAGCACGACGGTCGCGTAGTCGGTCATTTTCCCCATTCGCAGCATCGGCAGACTCCGGATTATCGGATGCGCGGGCCTTCGGTGCCCGAACCAGGACTATTTTAGTCCTGATTGCCGGTGCGCGCCAGCATCCCGACGAACGGGCAAGTCTTTGGTAGACTCTGCGACCCCCGCGCCACGCGCGGAACGGATCGCGGTCGGCCCGGTCGAAACTCTCGAGGGACGGCGCGCGGCGGGCGCGACGACAGAGACTTCGACTTAAGGGCTCACCGATTCCATGAGGCGGTGCGCGACCGGGGGCCGGCCGCGCTCGGGACGGACACGACGACAGTGAACTCGACATCGGCGATCATCGATTTGCGCGCGGTCCGTTATTCGGTCGGCGGGCGCGTCATCTTCGACGATCTCGACATGCAGATCCTGCCCGGGCAGGTCACCGCGGTGATGGGACCGAGCGGTACCGGCAAGACGACCTTGCTGCGCTTGATCACCGGACAGGCGGCCGCGGACGCCGGATCGATCGACGTCGGCGGCGTCGCGGTCACGCGCGCCTCCCGGTCGCAGCTGTATGCGCTCCGGCAGCGCATGGGCATGCTGTTCCAGAACGGCGCGTTGCTGACCGACATCAGCGTGTTCGAGAACGTCGCGTTCCCGCTGCGCGAACACACCCGCCTGCCGGAACGGCTGATCCGTCAGCTGGTCTTGACCAAGCTCCAGTCGGTCGGCTTGCGGGGCGCGGCGGCGCTGATGCCCGCGGAGCTCTCCGGCGGAATGGCGCGCCGCGTCGCGCTCGCGCGAGCGATCGTGATGGACCCGCAGATCCTGCTCTACGACGAGCCGTTCGTCGGTCTCGATCCGATCTCGATGGGCGTGATCCTGCGGCTGATCCGGCGGTTCAACGACGCGCTTGGCCTGACCAGCATCGTGGTGTCGCACGACGTGCACGAGATCACCGCGGTCGCCGACCGAGTGTTCCTGCTGTCCGGCGGGCGGGTGGTCGCGAAGGGGACGCCGCAGGAAATGCGCGACTCGCCGTCGGACGTCGTCAAGCAGTTCGTCGGCGGCCTCGCGGACGGCCCCGTGCCGTTCCACTATCCGGCCTCCGACTACTTCGAGGAATTGCTCGCCCGGGACGGAGGCCGTTACGCGTGATCGGCGATTTTCTCGACAGCCTGTCGGAGTCGGTCGAGCGCCTCGGCGACACGATCCGTTTTCTCGTGCGGATCCTCGTGCAGGTGCCGAGCGCGATGTTGCGGCCGCAGCTGATCTTCGATCAGATCTACAACGCAGGCGCGTTGTCGCTGGTGATCATCATGCTCTCGGGCCTGTTCGTCGGGATGGTGCTCGGCCTGCAGGGCTACGACCTCCTGCAGCGGTTCGGTTCGGAAGACGCGCTCGGCACCGCCGCCGCGATCGGCCTGGTGCGCGAGCTCGGCCCGGTGGTCACCGCGTTGCTGTTCGCGGGACGCGCGGGCACGGCGCTCGCCTCCGAGATCGGCCTGATGCGCGCGACCGACCAGCTGTCGGCGATGGAGATGATGGCGGTCGACCCGGTGCGCCGGGTCGTCGTGCCGCGCTTCCTCGGCGGGGTGATCGCGATGCCGCTGCTCGCGGCGATCTTCAGCATGATCGGCATCTACGGCGCGCAGCTGATCGGCGTGCAGGTCATGCACGTCGACGCCGGCAGCTTCTGGTCGCAGATGCAGGCGTCCGTCGAGCTGCGGGACGTCAACGAAGGAATCGTCAAGAGCGTGGTGTTCGGCATCGCCTGCAGTCTGATCGCCGTCTACCAGGGCTATTACTCGGAGCCGACCGCCGAGGGCGTCGGCACGGCGACCACGCGGACGGTCGTGACCTCGGCGGTCATGGTGCTGTTCCTGGACTATCTGATCACGGCATTTTTCCTGAAATGAGGGACACGGTATGCGCAAGTCGCGTGCGTTGAATCTCGGCACCGGCCTGTTCGTGCTGCTCGGGTTCGCAGCGCTGTTTTTCCTGACGACGCAGACGACCAGCCACGGCTTGTCGTTCCGGTCGGAGCCGTATTACGTGGTCACCGCGAAGTTCCGCGACATCGGCGATCTCAAGGTCGGCGCCCCGGTGTCGATGGCGGGCGTGCAGGTCGGCCGGGTCGCCGCGATCGGCTTCGATTCCCAGGATTTCAAGGCGGTCGTCACGATGCGGATCGACGACCGGTTCAACCAGATCCCCACCGACAGCAGCGCGAACATCTACACGCAGGGTCTGCTCGGCGGTCAGTACATCGGACTGAGCCCGGGCGGCGCGGAGACGTACTTGAAGAACCACAGCGAGATCACATTCACCAACTCGGCCCTGGTGCTCGAGAAGTTGATCGGCCAGTTTCTCGCGAATTTCAACAAGGGTTCGAACTCGTCGAGCCCCTCCGGAGGACAACCGCAATGACCCTGCATCGCACGTTCGGTAGAGCGCTCTGCGGCGCGGCACTCGGCGCCGCGCTCGGCGCAGCCGGGATCGCCGGCGCGTTCGCGGCGACCGGCGCTCCGGCCACGAGCGGCGCCCCGACCGCCGCCGCATCGCTCGGTCCCGAGCAGCTCGTCGCCAGCTCGCCGCTGCGCATGCTGACCGAGCTCTCGGCTCATCGGTCGATGTACGCGCGCGATCCCGCGAAGCTCGATCACCTGGTCGCGACGGTCCTGCTGCCGGATTTCGACACCCAGTACGCGGCGCAGCTCGTGCTCGGGCCGGCGTGGCGCACCGCGACGCCGCAACAGCGCACGCAGTTTGTCTCCGCGTTCTATCATTCGCTGCTGCACAACTACGGCGCGGCGCTGGTCGACTTCACCGCGAACCGCTTCAAGATCCTGCCGTACCGTGGCAGCCCCGACGCGACCGAGGCGACGGTGCGCACCACCGTATTGCGCGAGAACGGCGAGAAGGTGCCGGTCGACTTCCGGCTGCACCGGACGCCGCAGGGCTGGAAGGCCTGGGACGTCGTGATCGAGGGGATCTCCTACGTGCAGAGCTTCCGCACCGACTTCGCGTCGGAGATCGACCAGAAGGGGCTGCAGGAAGTGATCGAACGGCTCGAGCGGCAGAATGCCTCGACGACGAAGCACGCCGCGGCCGGGCACGACGGGGACGGCAAGGGCTGATGGGCGGCGATCCGGCCGGCGCCCGCTTCGAGCCCGCGAGCGACGGGGTCGCGCGGCTCGACGGTGAGATCACGCTGCGCAGCGTCGGTCGCCTGCTCGCCGCGGGCCGCGACGCGATCCTGGCGGGTCGCGCCGACGCGATCGATCTCGCCGGGGTCACCGGGGCGGACAGCGCGGGCCTCGCGCTGCTGATCGAGTGGCTGAGCCTCGCGCGGCAGGCGGGCCGGGCCGTGAGCTACCGCAACGTCCCGACCCAGATCGAGCAGCTCGCCCGTCTGAGCGACGTACAGGATCTCATCCTGCCGGCGAAGGCGTCGATCGGCTGAACGCAGCCCAGAACGCACGGGAGACCTCCCGTGCGTGCCGTCGTCAGGGCTGCTGGGATCCGTCCGTGGAGTCCGAGTCGTCGTGATTCGCGGCGCGTACCTGCGAGATCATGTACGCGCGACGTTGCAGATAGGCATCACGAATGAACGCGTACGGGTCGAACGCGTTCTTCACCGTCCGGTCGAACGGCAGCAGGTCCGCGCGGGTCTTCACCAGGTCGAGTCCCGTGAGCCCGTACGTGACGTCGGTGTTCGACGCGTATTTCAGCGGATTCGTGTACGCGTCGACGACGCGGCCCGGGGCGTCCCGCAGGTCCGACGGTCCGAGCAGCGGCAGCTCGAGGTAGGGCCCCGGATGCACGCCCCAGACGCCGAGCGTCTCCCCGAAGTCGGCCGAATTGTGGTCGAGTCCCGCGGCGGTCGCCGGATCGAGCAGCCCGCCGAGCCCGGCGGTCGAATTCAGCACGAACCGGCCGAGGTCCGTGGCCGCGGAGCGGAACTGGCCCTGCAACAGGTCGTTGATCATCACGGTCGGCATGTCGAGGTTCGAGAAGAAGTTGCTGACACCGGTGCGGGCCGGCGACGGAACGTAGTGCACGTAGCCGCGCGCGACCGGCTTCGCGACGTGACGATCGAGCACGTCGTTGAACTTGTAGACCCCCCGGTTCCAGCTTTCCATCGGGTCTTGCGGAGAGCGGGGCGCGTTCGGCGGCAGGGTCACGCAGCCGCCGAGTCCGCTGGCCGCGATCAATACCAATGCCGCGCAAGCCGTCCGCCGGTAATGGGCCATCGTCGAGTTCCCGTGTTGGTTGATCAGTGTCCGCCGTCGCCGTCGCCGTCGCCGCCGCCGTCCCCGCCGCCGGAGTGATGATGCCGGGAGCGTCCCCGGTCCTGCTTCTTCATCTCGTCGAGTGCGGCGCGCACCTGGGCGAGGCGGGCGCTGAATCGGGCGCGCTGCACCGGATTCAGGTTCGGCTGCGCGAGCGCGAGCCGCAGTTGGCCCGACGAGCGCTCGAGCTGGCCGTTCATGATATAGAACTCGGACATGTAATAATACGAGTCCGCGAGATCGCCCGCCGCGTGCGCCGCCCGTGCGATCAGCCGGGTCTGGTCGGGCGTCGGTTCGACGACGTTGAACAGGTCCAGCAGGATGTGGTGCGCGCGGGCATTCAGCCCTTCCTGCATGTAGGTCTGCGCGAGACGGACCGTGATCGGCACGTTGTGCGGGAACAGGTCGCGCGCCTTCTCGAGCACCGCTTGCGAGCGCTTCGGTTCGTCGTTCGCGAGGTACGCCTGGCCGAGCGCCCCGTAGAGCTGCGTCACGCGGGGGTTCGCGGCGAGCAGCCTCTTCAGGATCGGTATCGCCGGCGCCGGCGTGTGCGCGTAGGTGTACGCGACCGCGAGGCCGTAGCGGTCGTCGAGATCGCGTCCACCGCCGTTCGCGCGCAACGCCTGGTAGTAGCGGACCGCGGCTTGCGGATCGCCGACCAGGGAGCGCAGCCGTTCGCGCATCAGTCCGTAGCTGATCGAGTCGACGTGATGAATCCGGCCGATCTGCGCCGCCCTGTTGCGCGCCTCGGCGATCCGGTCCGCGGTGACCGGATGATCCATCAAGAAGCCGTAGGCGCTCGCGAACGCCGGATTGCCCTCGGTCGTCTCGAGCCGCTGGAAGAAGCTCGCCATCGCGAGCGGATCGAAGCCGGCGCTCGCCATCGTGTAGATCCCGATGCGGTCCGCTTCGGCTTCCTCGGCTCGCGTATAATTGATCCGGTGCTGGATCGCGGCGCCCTGGCCCGCGACGATCGCCCCTTCCATCGCGTCCGGCGAGCCGCCGCCGACCGTCGCGCCGAGCAGCACCGCGGCCAGCATCGCCGCGGTCGAGACCAGGCTCGCGTGCTGCTGGTCGTAGATCCCACGGGCGATGTGGCGCTGGGTCTCGTGCGCGGTCTCGTGCGCGACCACCGCCGCGAGTTCGCTCTCGTTGCGGGTGGCGAGGAACAACCCGCTGTTGATGAACACGAAGCCGCCGGGAATCGCGAACGAATTGATCGAGGGGTCCTTGACCACGTGGTACGAGAACTGGCGCTGGCCGTTCTGAGCGTAGCTCGCGATCTCGTGCCCGATCTCCTGGATGTAGGCGCTGACCTCGGGATCCTCGAGGATCTCGCCACGCTGGCGCATTTCCCGCGTGAAGATCACGCCCGCGTCGTATTCCTCCTGCAGGCTGATCGCCGCGTTCGCCGCGCTGCCGAGCGCGGGCAGTTCTCCTTGCGTGCCGACGTGGCGCTGGGCATAGGCGGTCGGGTCATCGACGCCGGCGCCGGCTGAATACGCCACGCCGACGCCCAGGCCGACCAGGAGTGCAGCGCACCCGGCGAGCCAGGAACCGAAGCGGGGACGGCGGTCGGTCATCGTGGTCCTTAGAGTCCGGGGACGTCCGATAAGTTCGCGGCGGTCGGCGTCCGGCCGGTTCTACAGGTGTTCCGACGCGTAGTCGGCGAGCCGCGAACGTTCGCCGCGCACCATGGTGATATGGCCCGCATGCGGCCAGCCGTGGAAGCGGTTCACCACGTAGGTGAGGCCGGACGTCGTCTCGGTGAGGTACGGCGAGTCGATCTGCGCGATGTTGCCGAGACACACCATCTTGGTCCCCGGTCCGGCGCGCGTGACCAGGGCTTTCATTTGTTTCGGCGTGAGGTTCTGCGCCTCGTCGACGATGATGAACCGGTTGAGGAACGTACGTCCGCGCATGAAATTCAACGAGCGGATCTTGATCCGGTGGCGGAGCAGGTCGTTCGTGGCCGCGCGGCCCCAGCTGCCGCCCGATTGGCTCTGCGTGAGGACCTCCAGGTTGTCCATCAACGCACCCATCCACGGCTCCATCTTCTCCTCCTCGGTGCCGGGCAGGAAGCCGATATCCTCGCCGAGCGGGATCGTGACCCGGGTCATGATGATCTCGCTGAAGCGGTTGTGATCCAGGGTCTGCGAGAGCCCCGCGGCGAGCGTGAGCAGCGTTTTACCGGTGCCGGCGGGCCCGAGGATCGTGACGAAGTCGATCTGTGGATCCAGCAGCAGGTTGAGCCCGAGGTTCTGTTCCCGGTTGCGCGCGATCACGCCCCAGACGCCGTTGCGTTCGTTGCGGTAGTCGACCGTCAGTTCGAGTTCCGCGGTGTCGCGTTCCAGCCGCCGGACGATGGCCTCGAAGCCGCTCGCCTCCTCGTAGAGGAACTGGTTCGGCTTCCATTCGCGAACCAGCGGCCCGCGCAACCGATAGAACGTGCGGCTCTGCTGCTGCCAGGATTCCACGTCCTTGCCGTGCCGGTCCCAGAAGTCCGCGGGCAGCCGCTGCGCTCCGCTCGCGAGCAGGTCCGCATCCTCGATCGTCCGGTCGCTGGAATAGTCCTCGGCGTGGACACCGACGATCGCGGCCTTGATCCGCAGATTGATGTCCTTCGA